>NZ_JBSFKI010000041.1:68243-90635 GCF_053598475.1 Kitasatospora sp. NPDC001119 | reverse complement strand
AACGCTCGGCTGGGAAACCCCAGCCGAGCGCCTGCATAAACTGATCGCGGCTTGATCAACTAACCACGTGTTGCAACGACCCCTAGAAACCGCCGAATCGGGGAGGGCTCTACGCGTGGCCTCAAGGCCTCAGACCCACTCGATCGAGGACTCGATGCCCGGGGCACTCCGGGCGGCGGGCAGAGGGGTCCTCCAGCCGCCTTGCCGGGCCTCCCGGACGGCAGGGCCGGGCCCACCCAGGGCGCGCGTCATTCCGAGCGCGCCCAGAACGAGCTCCCGCTCACCCTCCGAGAGGCTGTGAAGTAAGTCACACAGCTCGCTCACCGTGTCCCCCACGCCGCCGCCTACTTCTGCTGGCCAGTGGCGTTGACGACCGTCAGCGGCAGCATCTTCTTGCCCGTCGGGCCGATTTGTATGGCCGTGTCCATCTGCGGGCACACGCCGCAGTCGAAGCACGGGGTCCAGCGGCAGTCGTCGACCTCGACCTCCTCCAGGGCGTCCTGCCAGTCCTCCCAGAGCCAGTCCTTGTCGAGGCCGCTGTCCAGGTGGTCCCAGGGCAGCACCTCCTCGTAGGTGCGCTCGCGGGTGGTGTACCAGTCGACGTCGACGCCGGTGCCGGCCAGGCCCTTCTCGGCGCAGGCCATCCAGCGGTCGTAGGAGAAGTACTCGCGCCAGCCGTCGAAGCGGCCGCCGTCCTCGTAGACCTCGCGGATGATCGCGCCGACCCGGCGGTCGCCGCGGGAGAGTAGGCCCTCGACGATGCCCGGCTTGCCGTCGTGGTAGCGGTAGCCGATGTTCTTGCCGTACTTGCGGTCGCCGCGGATGGAGTCGCGCAGCTTGGCCAGGCGGGCGTCGGTGGCCTCGGCGGACAGCTGCGGGGCCCACTGGAACGGGGTGTGCGGCTTGGGCACGAACCCGCCGATGGAGACGGTGCAGCGGATGTCGTTCTGGCCGGTGACCTCGCGGCCCTTCTGGATGACGTTCTTCGCCATCTCGCCGATCTGGAGCACGTCCTCGTCGGTCTCGGTGGGCAGGCCGCACATGAAGTACAGCTTCACCTGGCGCCAGCCGTTGCCGTACGCGGTGGCGACGGTGCGGATCAGGTCCTCCTCCGACACCATCTTGTTGATGACCTTGCGCATGCGCTCGCTGCCGCCCTCGGGGGCGAAGGTGAGGCCCGAGCGGCGCCCGTTGCGGGACAGCTCGTTGGCGAGGTCGATGTTGAAGGCGTCGACGCGGGTGGACGGCAGCGACAGGCCGATCTTGTCCTCGGTGTAGCGGTCCGCCAGGCCCTTGGCGATGTCGCCGATCTCGGTGTGGTCGGCGCTGGACAGCGACAGCAGGCCGACCTCCTCGAAGCCGGTCGCCTTCAGCCCGCGCTCCACCATCTCGCCGATGCCGGTGATGCTTCGCTCCCGCACGGGGCGCGTGATCATGCCGGCCTGGCAGAAGCGGCAGCCGCGGGTGCAGCCGCGGAAGATCTCCACGGACATCCGCTCGTGCACCGTCTCGGCGAGCGGGACCAGCGGCTGCTTCGGGTACGGCCACTCGTCGAGGTCCATCACGGTGTGCTTGGACACCCGCCACGGCACGCCGGGGGCGTTCGGCACGACGCGGCCGATCCGGCCGTCGGCCAGGTACTCCACGTCGTAGAACTTGGGGACGTAGACCCCGCCGGTGCGGGCCAGGCGCAGCAGCAGCTCGTCCCGGCCGCCCGGGCGGCCCTCGGCCTTCCAGGCGCGGATGATCTCCGTGATGTCGAGGACGGCCTGCTCGCCGTCGCCGACCACGGCGCAGTCGATGAAGTCCGCGATCGGCTCCGGGTTGAAGGCCGCGTGGCCGCCGGCCAGGACGATCGGGTCGTCGAGGGTGCGGTCCTTGGCCTCCAGCGGGATGCCGGCCAGGTCGAGCGCGGTCAGCATGTTCGTGTAGCCGAGCTCGGTGGAGAACGACAGGCCGAACACGTCGAAGGCCTTCACCGGGCGGTGGGCGTCCACGGTGAACTGCGGGACGTGGTGCTCGCGCATCAGCGCCTCGAGGTCCGGCCAGACGCTGTAGGTGCGCTCGGCGAGCACACCCTCACGCTCGTTCAGCACCTCGTAGAGGATCATGACGCCCTGGTTGGGCAGCCCGACCTCGTAGGCGTCGGGGTACATCAGCGCCCAGCGGACGTCGCAGGCGTCCCAGTCCTTGACGGTCGAGTTCAGCTCGCCGCCGACGTACTGGATCGGCTTCTGGACGTGCGGGAGGAGGGCCTCCAGGCGTGGGAAGACCGATTCGACAGTCATGTACTAGGAACCCTTACGACGTGATTCGGTGCCGCGAGTCGGCACGGGAGGGGTGACCCTCAAGGGTAGCCCAATCCGGGGAACGGGCCGTCTGCCCCGGTTCACGGGCCCTCCGCGCTCCGGCGCGACCCCGGACGGCCGGTCTCCGCCCGCACCCGCCGGTGTCCACCGGTGCCCACCGGTGGCCTCCCGTGCCCGCTGGTGCCCGCCCCGGCATGCGCGGTGGGCGCCCGCCGGCCGGTCCCGTCCGCCGTTGACACGCCCGGACGGGCCGTGCGGTACTGACAGGGCTCCGCCAAAGACATCTGCACCCCTTCCGGACAAGGAAGTTGAGTCGTACGCTCGGCCCTCGTCGGTTTTCCGGCCGGCACGCCTCTCCCTCCCCACGGGCCGCCCCCGGACAGCCCCGTCCGTCCCCGCACGGCCGCCGTTCCCGGCCCGCGGTGCCACGCCCAGCCCCGTCCCCCTCCCCCGTCCCCCCGCCCGCACGCCGTGCCCGGCGGCGCACCCGCACGCCCGCGCCCCGGCGGCCGTACGACCGGCGCAAGGAGAACCATGACCGACACCGGTCGGCGGATCCGCCCGCTCCGGACCCTCGACACCCGGCCGGCCCGCTACCCGACGCCGGCCCAGGCCGAGTCCGCCGCGCGGCGGCTCGCCCTGCGGCACCCGGACCGCTGCCGGCTGCGCGAGGTGGGCCGCTCCCGGGCCGGCCGCCCGCTGCTGCTGCTCTCCGTGGACCGCGGCCCGCGGGCCGTCCTGGTGGTCGGCGGCCCGCACCCCAACGAGCCGATCGGCACCGCCGGGACCGTCCGGCTCGCCGAGGTGCTGCTCGACCGCCCCGCCCGCCCCGGACTCTCCTGGCACCTGCTGCTCTGCCTCGACCCCGACGGCGCCGCGCTCAACGCCGGCTGGCTGGACGGCCCGCTCACCATGCGGCGCCACTACGAGCACTTCTTCCGCCCCTCCTTCGAGGAACAGCCCGAGCTGCT
Organism: Kitasatospora sp. NPDC001119; assembly: GCF_053598475.1. Lineage (NCBI taxonomy): Bacteria > Bacillati > Actinomycetota > Actinomycetes > Kitasatosporales > Streptomycetaceae > Kitasatospora > Kitasatospora sp. NPDC001119. The sequence goes on along the minus strand of NZ_JBSFKI010000041.1, from coordinate 87,355 downwards.
ACCCGCCCCCGGCTCCGGCCGCCCGCCGATGCCGGAGAGCCTGGCGCTGACCGGACTGATCGACGAACTGCGCCCGTTCCTCCAGTGCTCGCTGCACGGGGTGGACTTCGGCGGCGCGTTCGCCCAGCTCACCCGCCCCGTCCCGGGCCTGGCCGGGCGCTTCGCCCGCTCCGCGCAGCGGGCCAGCGTGCCGCTCGACGTGGACTCCTACGACGCGATCGGCTGGGCCAGCCCGGACCCGGGCACCTACCTGATGCCGTCTCCGGGCACCGGCGGCTCCCGGGCCCTGCCGGACGAGCCCGAGCTGTCCACCTGGTCGTACGCGGCCCGGTACGGCGCGGTCTCCGCGGTGCTGGAGGTCCCGATGTGGGCCGTCGACGCGGTCGGCGACGCCCACCGCCACCCGGCCGGCCCGCAGGCCCTCGCGGCCGCCGCCCGCGACCTCACCGCACGTGCCGCGGACCTCACCGCCCTGCTCCCGGCCGTCCGCGCGCACTGGCCCGGGGCGCCCGGCCACGAGGCGTACGGCCCGCTGCTGCGCACCGCCGAGTCCAGCCTGGCGGTCGCCCCGCGGGTGGCCGAGGAGTGGCTGGAGCGCTGGGGCGCCGAACCGCTCACCGCCTCCCGGGTGACCACCGCCGGACTGGTCGCCGCCCGCGTACCGCTGCGGGTCGCGTCGATCCTGCTGCGGCTGCTCGCCGACACCCGCGGCCCCGGCGTCGAGGCCGCCCGCGACCGCGCCCGCACCGTCGTCGCCGACAGCCTCGACCGGCTGCGCCACCGCTTCGGCACCCGCTGGGTGCCCGTCCAGGAGCAACTCGCCCACCAGACCCGCGCCGTCCTCACCACCGCCGACTGCCTGCTCTGAAACCCACCCCGGCCCCGGACACGACAGCGCCCCGGACACGACAGCGGGGCCGGCCCGGGAAGTCCCGGACCGGCCCCGCCGCCGCACGGCGCGGCGCGCTCAGGCCGCTATCGGCCGCTGGCTCCGCACCGCCTGGAGCAGCCCGATGGCGATCCAGTTGGCGAACATCGACGAGCCGCCGTACGAGACGAACGGCAGCGGGATGCCCGCGACCGGCATGATGCCCAGGCACATCCCTATGTTCTCGAAGGCCTGGAAGGCCATCCAGGCGATGACCCCGGCCGCCACGATCGTCCCGTACAGGTCGGTCGCCTGCCGGGCGATCCGGCAGGCCCGCCAGAGGATCACGCCGACCAGCGCGATGATCGCCAGCGCCCCGACGAAGCCCAGCTCCTCGCCGGCCACGGTGAACACGAAGTCGGTCTGCTGCTCCGGCACGAACTGCCCGACGGTCTGGGTGCCGTGGAACAGCCCCTTGCCGGTCAGTCCGCCCGAGCCGATCGCGATCCGGGCCTGCGCGGTGTTGTAGCCGACGCCGTTCGGGTCCAGCTGCGGGTTGGCGAAGGCGGCGAAGCGGTCGATCTGGTACTGGCTCAGCAGCCCGAACTTCCAGATCGCCACGCATCCGGCGGTGCCCGCCACCAGCAGGCCGAGCACCCAGCGGTTCGCCGCGCCGGAGCCGAGCAGGATGCCCAGCACGATCGCGGCCATCACCATCACCGAGCCGGCGTCCGGCATCAACAGCACTATGCACATCGGCACCCCGGCCCAGAGCAGGCCCCGGAACACCGCCCGGTGCGAGGGGAACTCCCGCTCCCCCGCGTCCACCTGGTCCGACAGCACGACGGCCATCGCCAGCACGATCGCGAGCTTCGCGAACTCGGCCGGCTGGATCGAGAAGCCGCCGCCGAGCTGGATCCACGAGTGCGCGCCGTTGATGGTCGAGCCGAGCGGGCTGAGCGTCGCCAGCAGCAGGACGAGCACGCCGACGTACAGGAACGGCACGATCGTGCGGAAGCGCCGGCTCCCTATCGCTATCACCACGGAGCACAGCACCAGCCCGACCACGAAGTTGGTCAGGTGCCGGTACAGGAAGTACTGCGGGTCCCCGTGGGTCAGCGAGTCGCGCCCGCGGGTGGCCGACCAGACCAGCAGCGAGCTGCCGGCCGAGAGGGCGAGGGCGGCCACCAGCAGTATCCAGTCCAGCCGCCAGAGCGGGGAGTCCTTGGACAGCGCCTTGGAGACCCCGCGGCGCTGCGGGGCCAGCCGCAGCTGCCGGTACGAGCCGTAGGAGGTCATGCCCGTCCCCTTCCCGGTCCGCGCGTGGGTTCGAGCGCGGCGTCGGCCGCGGTGTACGACGCCGGACGGTCGGCCGGCGGCGTCCGGTCGAGGAAGGCCGTCGCCGGGGCCGGCTGCGCCGTGGCCGTGTCGAGCAGCGCCGGAGCGGCGGCCACGGCCTGGGCCTGGAGGCCCGGGGCCTGGGCGCCCTGCGCCGCGTCGGCGCCGTACGAGACCGGCTTGATGATCGCGGTGCCGTCCGGGTTGAACTTCGGCAGCTCGGCCTGCGGCGCGGGCAGCAGCGCCTTGCCGCTGTCGATGCCGCCCTTGTCGTCCACGCCGTACAGCGCCTGGTAGATCCGGCGGATGGCGTCGCCGGAGCCGCCGGAGCCGGTGCCGCCCTGGCTTATCGTCATGACGACCGCGTAGTCCTTGCTGTACGTGGTCAGCCAGGAGGTGGTCTGCTTGCCCTCGACCTCGGCGGTGCCGGTCTTGGCGTGCAGCGTGATCTTGTCCTGCGGCCAGCCGTTGAACTTCCAGGCGGCGGTACCGCTCTTGATGACGCTCTCGGTGGCCTGGTTGATGTAGCTGAGCAGCTTCTCGTCGCCGGGGAACTTGGCGTCCTCGTGCGGGGCGATCTCGCGGACGAGGTCCCCGCCCGGGCTTATCACGGCCTTGGCGATGGTCGGCCGGTAGAAGGTGCCGCCGTTGGCGAGCGCCGAGTAGATCCGGGCCATCTGGACCGGGGTGACGAGGGTGTCGCCCTGGCCGATCGCGAAGTTGACGGCGTCACCGGCGCGCATCTGGTAGCCGTCGACGCAGTTCTCCCGGGCGATCTGGTCGGAGTAGCTGTTGCCGCCCTTCTGCCCCTGGGCGCACCAGGCATCCTTGTTGTTGTCGTAGAAGGACTGCTTCCACTGCCGGTCCGGCACCCGGCCGGTGACCTCGGACGGCAGGTCGATGCCGGTCTTGGCGCCGAGGCCGAACTCGTGGGCGGTCTTGAAGAACCAGTCGCCCGGGTCCTTCTTGGGCTTGATGCCGCCGTCCTTCATCCACTGGTCGTACGCCAGGCCGTAGAAGACGGTGTCGCAGGAGACCTCCAGCGCCTTCTCCAGGGAGATCTGGCCGAAGTTCTCGCTCTCGAAGTTCTTGAACTCGCGGCCGCCGATGGTCATGCTCTTCGGGCAGTCGTAGCGGCCGTCCAGCGAGTAGCCGGCCTGCACGGCGGCGGTGGTGGAGATGACCTTGAAGGTCGAGCCGGGGGCGGACTGACCCTGTATGGCCCGGTTCAGCAGCGGGAAGTTGGAGTCCTTGCTGGTCAGCGACTGGTAGTCCTTGCCGCTGATGCCGCCCACCCAGAGGTTCGGGTCGTAGGTCGGGGCGCTCGCCATCGCGACGATCCGCCCGGTGTGCACGTCCATCACCACGGCGGCGCCGGAGTCGGCCTCGTAGTTGCGGTTGGTGATCTTGTCGAAGGTGTTCCGGGCGTCGTTCATGGCCTGCGCCAGGTTGTCCTCGACCACCTTCTGCACCCGGGCGTCGATGCTGGTGACCAGGTTGTCGCCGGTCTGCGGGGCGACGGTGCCGGCGTTGCCGATCACCCGGCCGAGGTTGTCGACCTCCAGCTTGGTGATGCCCGCGGTGCCGCGCAGGTCGCGGTCGTACACCGACTCCAGGCCGGCCCGCCCGATCTGGTCGGCCGGCAGGTAGCGGTCCAGGCCGCTCTTGCCGGCGGTCTTGCTGACCTCCTCGTCGGTGACCGGCGAGAGGTAGCCGAGCACCTGGGCCATGTTGGCGCCCTCGGCGCCGGTGTAGCGGCGTACGGCGGTGGGCTGCGCGGTGATCCCGGGGAAGTCCTCGCGGCGCTCCATTATCTGCATCGCCTGCTGGGTGGTCGCCTCCTTGGTGACCGGGATCGGCTGGTACGGCGAACCGTTCCAGCAGGGCTGCGGGGTCTTGGCGTCGCAGAGCCGGACCTTCTCCTGCACGTCCTTGGCCGGCATCCCCAGCACCTCGGCCAGCCGGGACAGCACCGCCTTGCCGCCGTCCTTCTGCTGGAGCAGCGAGGTGCGGCTGACCGAGACCACCAGCCGGGTCTCGTTGCCGGCCAGCACCCGCCCGGAGGCGTCCAGGATCTCGCCGCGGACGGCCGGCTCGACCACCTCGCGGATGTGGTTGCCGGTCGCCTTGGCGGTGTACTCCTTGGCGTTGCGGATCTGCAGGTACCACAGCCGTCCGCCGAGGGTGGCGAGCAGCGACAGCACCAGGATCTGCAGCACCACCAGACGGATCGTCACCCGTCGGGTGCGGCCGGTCTCGGGGATGTTGCTCACGTCTCGTGCGCTCCAGGATGCGGGGAGGTCGGGTGGTCGGGGCCAAAGGGCCGGGCGGCCGGGGCCGGGAGGCCGGTCCGGTTACGGGCGGCGGGCGAAGCCCGGCACGCGCCGCTTCTTGTACGACGGGCCCGTCGAGGTGTCGCGGGTGGTGCGGTAGCGGGCCAGCGTGCCCAGGCCGGAGCCGCCCTCGTCGTCGTCCGCGGCGGCCACCGGGTCGCGGCCGAAGCGGCGGCCCAGGTACATCACCAGCGGCACCACGAAGGGGGCCAGCAGCAGGTCGTAGAGCAGGGCGCTGATCACCAGTCCGCCGAGGCCGACGTGCCGGGCCGCGGTGTCGCCGACCAGGGCGCCGACCATCGCGTAGAGCAGGGTGGAGGCGACCGCCGCGGCGCCGACCACGACCAGCGAGCCGGCCACGGACCGCTGGCGGCCGTGGTCCGGGCGCAGCAGCCCGGCGGCGTAGCCCATCAGGCAGAGCACCAGCGCGTAGCGGCCGATGGCGTGGTCGGAGGGCGGCGCGAGGTCGGCCAGCAGGCCCCCCGCGAAGCCGACCAGGCAGCCGCCGGTGGGCCCGTAGACCATGGCCAGGCCGACCACGACGAGCAGCAGTATGTCCGGGGTGGCTCCCGGGAGCTGGAGCCGGCCGAACACGCTGACCTGGAGGATCAGGCCGAACAGGACGAGGCCGGCGGAGACGGGGATGCGGGCGAGGCGCATGGCTCAGTTCCCCCCAGTGGGCTTGGCGGGCGGGGCGGCGGGCGCGGCGGCCGGGACCTGGCCGGGCACGGAGGCCGGGACCTGGCCCGGCGCGGCGGCCGGGACCTGGCCCGGCGCGGCGGCCGGCTGGCCCGCGGCGGGCGCCGGCGGCAGGACGGCGTCGCGCGGGTCGGCGCGCGGCGGCACGACCACCACGCCGACCAGGTCCAGCCGGGTGAACTGGACGAAGGGCTCGACCAGGACGGTCTTGGTCAGCTGGCCGGCGTTGGCCTGGACCTCGACGACCTTGCCGACCGGGACGCCGGGCACGAACGGGCGGCCGCTCTGCGAGCCGAAGGTGACCAGCCGGTCGCCGGCCTTGACCTGGGCCTTGCCGTTGAGCAGGGAGACCTTCATCGGGCTGTCGCCGCCGCCGGAGGCGAAGCCGATCTCGCCGGTGCCCTCCAGCCGGGTGCCGGCCGAGAAGCCGGGGTCGGAGGCGAGCAGCACGGTGGCGGTGGTGGGCGCGACGGTGGTGATCCGGCCGACCAGGCCCTGACCGTTGATCACCGTCATGTCGCGGGTGAGGCCGTCGTCGCTGCCGGCGTCGATGGTGATGGTCCAGGAGAAGCCCTGGGCCGGGCCGATCGCGATGACCTGGGCGGCCTTGACGGTGTAGCCGCCGGCGCCGGCGGTGCGCAGCAGGTCGTCCAGCTGCTTGGTGCGCCCGGTGGCCATGTCGGAGGAGGCGAGCTTCTGCCGGAGTTCGGTGTTCTCGCGGGCGAGCTGGTCGGTGCGGCCGCTGTCGGTGGCCGCGTCGCGGAAGGCGCGGACGGTGTCGGCGACCGGATCGACGACGGTGGCGGCTCCGCGCTCGACCGGTCCGAGGACGCTGGCGGCGGCGTGCCGGGCGGGCCCGAGCGGGGAGTCCTCACCGCCCTTGATGTCCACGGTGATCAGCGCGAAGGCGACGGCCACCAGCAGGATCAGCAGCAGCCGGCTCTCTCGTGTGTCCCTCACGGTGCTGGTACTGCCCCTTCGTACCTGGCCGCCGCCCGGGGCTGTGGGGCCCGGGCGGCGGCCCGTTCAGTCGAGTGTCTGATGTGACGTGTGGTGCCGGTGGTGCGGCGACCTGTCAACGACGCGGCGAAGCGTCGAGTACCTGCTGGAGCGCCTCGAACTCCTCGACGCACTTGCCGGAGCCGAGCGCGACGGAGTCGAGCGGGTTCTCCGCGATGTGGATCGGCATGCCGGTCTCGCGGCGCAGCCGCTCGTCCAGGCCGCGCAGCAGGGCGCCGCCGCCGGTGAGCACGATGCCCCGGTCCATGACGTCGCCGGCCAGCTCGGGCGGGCACTGGTCGAGGGTGGTCTTGACCGCGTCGATGATCGCGTTGACGGGCTCGTCGATGGCCTCGCGGACCTCGGCGGCGGAGATGACCACGGTCTTGGGCAGACCGCTGACCAGGTCGCGGCCGCGGATCTCGGCGTGCTCGTCCTTCTCGCCCTCCAGGCCGAAGGCGCTGCCGATGCTCATCTTGATCTGCTCGGCACTGCGCTCGCCGAGGAGCAGCGAGTACTCCTTCTTGATGTGCTGGACGATCGCGTTGTCCAGCTCGTCGCCGGCGACCCGGATGGACTGGGCGGTGACGATGCCGCCGAGGGAGATCACGGCGACCTCGGTGGTGCCGCCGCCGATGTCGACGACCATGTTGCCGGTGGCCTCGTGGACGGGCAGGCCGGCGCCGATCGCGGCGGCCATCGGCTCCTCGATGATGTGCACCTGGCGGGCGCCGGCCTGCGAGGAGGCCTCGATGACGGCGCGGCGCTCGACGCCGGTGATGCCGGAGGGCACGCAGACCACGACGCGGGGGCGGGCGAGGTAGCGGCGGCGGTGGATCTTGAGGATGAAGTACCGCAGCATCCGCTCGGTGATCTCGAAGTCGGCGATCACGCCGTCCTTGAGCGGGCGGATGGCGACGATGTTGCCCGGGGTGCGGCCGATCATCTTCTTGGCCTCGGCGCCGACGGCGAGGATGCCGCCGGTGTTGGTGTTCACCGCGACGACGGACGGCTCGTTCAGAACGATGCCCTTGCCCCTGACGTACACCAGCGTATTGGCTGTTCCGAGGTCGATCGCCAAGTCGCGGCCGATGAACGACAGGTTGCTCGCCATGGGGTGTGGGTGCCTTCCCGGGCTCGGAGTTCATGGGGGGGTGGACGAATGCGCGCGTCCACGCGTGGGCGGAGAACAGCTGAGCTGTCTTACCGGGCCCTTGAGTCGCGTCCATCGTAGCCACGCCACTCGGTACGGACGTCGGCGTGGGGCATACCGTCCATTGTCCGGGGCGTGATCGCATCTCCGAGGATTGGGACGCCGTGTCGGCGCCGCCAGTTCCCTATTTCACGATAAGAATGCCCCGGCCGGGCCAATGGTCCCGACCGGGGCGGTACGAACGTCCCCCCGGGCGTGTCGCCCGGGTCCCGCTCGCCGGATCAGGCGTGCGCGGGGAAGAAGATCTTGATCTCGCGCTCGGCGGACTCCGGGGAGTCGGAGGCGTGGATCAGGTTCTCGCGGGTGATCGTCGCGTAGTCGCCGCGGATGGTGCCGGCCCCGGCCTCCAGCGGGTTGGTGGCGCCGGCCAGCATGCGGATGCCCTTGACGACCTCCTCGCCCTCGACGATCAGCGCGATCGACGGGCCGGTGGTCATGAACTCCAGCAGCGGCTCGTAGAACGGGCGGCCCACGTGCTCCGCGTAGTGCTGCTCCAGCGTCGCCCGGTCGAAGGTGCGCAGCTCGATGGCGGCGAACCGCCAGCCGGCCTTGCGCTCGATGCGGCTGATGATCTCGCCGGCCAGGCCGCGGCGGACGGCGTCGGGCTTGAGCAGGACGAGAGTGCGCTGGGACACGGTGCGTCTCCTGGGGATTCGGTTCGGCAGACAGTCGGGTCGACAGGCGGCGCCGACAGGGCAGAGATTACCTTGCGTACACGGCGTGTCGGTCCGCTGGTCCGGGCCTCAGGCCTGTACGGCGGCGGCCTCCGCGGCGGCCCTGGCGGCCTTGAACGCGTCCACCTTGCGGCCGTAGTGCACCGAGCACCACCACAGGCCGGCGAAGACCACGCCGAGCCCGAACATGGTCGGCAGCACGAAGCCGCTGGCGATCAGCCCGATCTGCAGCGCCCAGCCGATCTGCACCGCGCCGGGGCGGTCGATCATGCCGCAGAGCAGGACGCACAGCGCCATCGCGATGCCGCTGACCGTCCAGATCTCCGCGTTGGAGACGTCGGTGAGCCGCATCGCGACCAGCGCCGCGAACAGGACCAGCAGCACTTCGCCGATCAGAGTCGAGGAGCAGAGCGTCCTCATGTCACTTCCTCCCGAGCAGCAGGCGGGCCTCGCCCACCGTGATGACCGAACCGGTGACCAGCACCCCGGCGCCGCCGAGGTCGCCCTCCTCCTCGGCGAGGCTGACGGCGGCGGCGATGGCGTCGTCGAGCCGGGGCTCGACCTGCACGCGGTCCTCGCCGAAGATCTCGACGGCGAGGGCGGCGAGCGCGTCGACGTCCATCGCGCGGTGGGTGGAGTTCTGGGTGATGACGACCTCGGCCAGGATCGGCTCGAAGGCCTCCAGCACGCCGGCCACGTCCTTGTCCCCGGAGGTGCCGATCACGCCGACGAGCCGGGTGAAGCCGAAGGACTCGGTGAGCGCGGCCACGGTGGCGCGGGCGCCGTGCGGGTTGTGCGCGGCGTCCAGGACGATCGTGGGGCTGCGGCGGACGACCTCCAGGCGGCCCGGCGAGGAGACGCCGGAGAAGCCCTGGCGGACCTTGTCCACGTCCAGCTGCCCGCCGCGCGCGCCGCCGACGCCGAAGAAGGCCTCGACCGCGGCCAGGGCGAGGGCCGCGTTGTGCGCCTGGTACTCGCCGTGCAGCGGGATGAAGACGTCCTCGTACTCCTCGCCGCCGAGTCCGCGCAGCGTCACCAGCTGGCCGCCGACGGCGAGTTCGCGGCGGATCACGCCGAACTCCATGCCCTCGCGGGCGACCGTGGCGTCCACCTCGACGGCGCGGCGCAGGATGTTCTGGGCGGCGTCCAGCTGCTGCTGGGCGACGACGGCGACGGCGCCGGACTTGATGATCCCGGACTTCTCGACCGCGATCTCGCCGGTGGTCTCACCGAGCTTGTCGGTGTGGTCCAGCCCGATCGGGGTGATCACGGCGACGGCGGAGTCGATGACGTTGGTGGCGTCCCAGGAGCCGCCCATGCCGACCTCGACCACGCCGACGTCCACCGGGGCGTCGGCGAAGGCCGCGTAGGCCATGCCGGTCAGCACCTCGAAGAAGGACATCGGCACCGGCTGCGCCGCGTCGACCATCTGCACGTAGGGCTCGATGTCGCGGTAGACCTCGACGAAGCGCTCGGGGGTGATCGGGGCGCCGTCCAGGGTGATCCGCTCGGTGACGGACTCCACGTGCGGGCTGGTGTAGCGGCCGGTGCGCAGCTCGAAGGTGTTGAGCAGCTGCTCGATCATCCGGGCGGTGGAGGTCTTGCCGTTGGTGCCGGTGATGTGGATGGAGGGGAAGGACCGCTGGGGCTGGCCCAGGATGTCCATCAGCGCCTCGATCCGGTCGAGCGAGGGCTCCAGTTTGTTCTCCGGCCAGCGCTTGGAGAGCTCCACCTCGACGTCGCGCAGGGCGTCGCCGGTGCCGCCGTCGGCGGGGCGGATGGTGTACGGGTTCGGGTCGGCCTTGTCGCTCACGTCCACAGTCTACGGAGCGCTGGCGGGTCCTCCTCACGGGGTGAGAACGACCACTTTGCCCGTTCTTTCCCATGATCAGCTAGTTTCCTCCCTTTACTATTGATTTAGCGATTTGAACCGCAATGAAGCATCGATTCGCAACCGATAGGAGCCTTCAGCCTTTGATCACTGGGAGCGCTGCGCCATGCCCGACGCCCTGCACGAGTGGATCGTGCTTCGCCAGGACGCCGTCGTCTGGGTCGCCGGACTGATCTCCCTGGCGCTCGTCGGCTACATGGCCCTCGTCTTCGGACGCTTCCTCGTGTACTGGGCGGGCTCCCGCCACGCCTTCCGGCACGGCCGCCCCGCCGAGCCCGGCGACCCCGCCGCCTTCCGGTGGCACCTGGTGATCCCCTGCCGCGACGAGGAGGCCGTGGTCACCCAGACCCTGGACGGCCTGCGGACCAGCGCGCCCGAGGCCCACCTGTGGGTGATCGACGATGACAGCGAGGACGCCACCCGCGAGCTGGTCCTCGCCGCCGCGGCCCGCGACCCGCGGATCCACCTGGTCCAGCGCCGCCGCCCGCACGCCCGGATCGGCAAGGGCGCCGCCCTCAACGCCGCCTACCGGGAGATCTCCGCCCGGCTGCCCGAGGGCACCGACCGCTCCCGGGTGGTGATCGGCGTGGTCGACGCCGACGGGCAGCTCGACCCCGGCACCCTCGCCCGGGTCTGCAACCCCAAGGCCCTCGGCCGGCCCGACACCGGCGCCGTCCAGATCGGCGTCCGGATGCGCAACGCCGACGACGAGCTCCCGCTGCCCGGCCGCGGCCGGATCGCCAACGCCCTGGCCCGCGCGCTGGTGCGGATGCAGGACGTCGAGTTCCAGGCCACCAACACCGGCATGCAGCTGCTGCGCCGCCGCACCGGCAGCGTCGGCCTCGGCGGCAACGGCCAGTTCGTCCGGCTCACCGCCCTCGACTCGCTCACCGCCGAGGAGGGCCGGGCCGGCCGCCCCTGGCCGGAGCGCGCCCTGCTGGAGGACTACGAGTCCGGCCTCGACCTGCGCCTGGCCGGCTGGCGGCTCACCCACGTCACCGAGGCCCAGGTCTCCCAGGAGGGCCTGATCTCGCCGCGCCGCTTCCTCACCCAGCGCACCCGCTGGGCCCAGGGCAACATGCAGTGCCTGCGCTACACCGGCCGGGTGCTGCGCTCCCCGCACTACACCGCGACCGGCAAGGCCGAGGTGCTGTACACCTTCCTCCAGCCGGTGGTCTGCGTGCTGCTGGTGCTGCTCTTCCCCGTCTCGCTCGGGATCACCGGCGCCGGGCTGGTGCTCTTCCCGGAGGAGACCGCCGAGTTCCAGCTCCGGTTCGGCCCGTGGATGCTGCTCGCCTTCGTGCTCGCCACGCTGCCGATGGTGTTCTGGGGCTTCGCCTACCGCCGGGCCGTCCACCCCGACCGCGGCCGGCTCACCGGGCTGCTCTGGGGCGTCCTGGTCTGGCTCTACGCCTACCACCTGTTCGTGGTCGCCACCCGGGCCGCGGTCCGGATGCTGCTCGGCCGCAACGGCTGGGCCAAGACCCGCCGCAACGCCGAGAAGACCGCCCTCGGCGCCCCCACCGCGCTCGAATCCTGAGCCCGCCCCTCTCCCTTCGCGCCGCCCCTCCCCCACGCCACCGGAGCCCCGCATGAGCATGTGCCTGCCCCCGTCCAGCGTCGCCGTCGTCCTCGGCACCCGCCCCGAGCTGGTCAAGCTCGCCCCGCTGATCCACGAACTCGGCGACGCCACCCGGCTGGTGCACACCGGCCAGCACTGGGACGAGGCGATGTCCGGCCGCTTCCTGCGCGACCTGGACCTGCCCCGGCCGGAGCTGCTCACCGGGGTCGGCGGCCGCCCCCGGGCCGGTCAGATCGCCCAGTCCCTCGGCCAGTTGGACGCCGCCTTCGCCGAGGACCGCCCCGCCGCCGTGGTCGTCCAGGGCGACACCAACGCCACCCTGGCCGGGGCGCTGGCCGCCAACGCCCGGGAGATCCCGCTGGTCCACGTCGAGGCCGGGCTGCGCAGCTTCGACCGGGCGATGCCCGAGGAGCACAACCGGGTGATGGTCGACCACGTCTCCGACCTGCTCTGCGCCGCCACCGGGGAGAACGTCGCCAACCTGCGCGCCGAGTCGCTGGCCGACGACCGGATCGAGCTCACCGGCAACACCGTCGTCGAGGTGGTCCGCCGTCAGCTGCCGGACGGGGCCACCCGCGCCGCGCTGCTCGCCGCGCACGGCCTGCGCCCGGACGCGTACGTGCTGGCCACCGTGCACCGCCCGGAGAACACCGACACCGCCGAGGCGCTCGGCGCGGTGCTCGCCGAGCTGGACCGGATCGCCCGGGCCGGCACCCCCGTGCTGTTCCCGATGCACCCGCGCACCCGGGCCGCCGTCGAACGCTTCGGCCTGGACGGCCTGCTGGAGCGCCTCGCCGTCACCGGCCCGGTCGGCTACGGCGACTTCCTGGGCCTGGCGTGCCACGCGGCGCTGCTGGTCTCCGACTCCGGCGGCGTGCAGGAGGAGTGCACCGTGCTCGGCCGCCCGCTGCTGGTGGTGCGCCGCTCCACCGAACGTCCGGAGGCGGTGGCGGCCGGCTTCGCCGCGCTGGTGCGGCCCGGCGAGGAACTGGGCACCCTGGCCCGCGCCTGGCTCTCCGACACCCCCGAGCGGCTCGCCCGGCTGGCGGCCACCCCGAGCCCGTACGGCGACGGCCTGGCCTCGGCCCGGATCGCCGCGCTGACCGCGGCACTCGCCGACCCGGCCGGCCGGCAGGCCTTGCCTTCAGCCGCCTAGGTCCTCTTGACAGCAGAATTGGTCTACTCCACCTTGTGAGGCAAGTCTCCGTTCCCGACCGGGACTTGAGTTGTCGGTAGCTCCCGCACGCGCACCATCGACACCCCGGACGGCGCTCCTCCCCCACGAGGCGCCCGCCGGGCCTCCCCCACTGGAGACGGAGTCATGCCACCTGCCCGACACCGGCGCCCGCGCGCCGTCCACTCCCTGCTCGCCGGAGCGAGCGCCCTGGTCATCGGCCTGGGCGGACTCGTCCTGGCCGGCGGCACCGGCGCCCACGCCGCCGACACCGACCTGATCGTCAACGGCGGCTTCGAGACCGGGAACCTGTCCGGCTGGACCTGTTCGAGCGGTACGGTCCAGCGCACCACCGTCCACTCCGGCACGTACGCCCTGCAGTCCACCCCGGCCGGGAGTGACACCGGCGAGTGCACCCAGACCGTCCAGGTGAAGCCCTCCTCCGCGTACACCCTGAGCTCCTGGGTGCAGGGCTCGTACGTCTACCTGGGCGCCCGCGGCACCGGCGGCACCGATCCGAGCACCTGGACCCCCGGCGCCGGCGGCTGGACCCAGCTGACCACGAGCTTCACCACCGGCCCGAACACCACCAGCGTCACCGTCTACCTGCACGGCTGGTACGGGCAGCCGGCCTTCGCCGCCGACGACGTCTCGCTGCTCGGCCCCGGCGGACCGCAGCCGTCGCCGAGCCCGACGGCCACCGCCACCTCCACCGCCTCGCCGAGTCCGACGGCCACCCCCACGGACAGCGGCACGCCCACCCCCACCGGCAAGCCGCCGGACCTGCCCAAGCACATCCTCACCGGCTACTGGCAGAACTTCGACAACGGCGCCACCGTCCAGCGGATCAGCGACGTCCCGGCCGCCTACGACATCATCGCGGTCTCCTTCGCGGACGCCACCGCCACCCGCGGCGGCCTGAGCTTCACCCTCGACCCGGCGCTCTCCTCCCGCCTCGGCGGCTACACCGACGCCCAGTTCAAGGCCGACATCGCGGCCAAGCGGGCGGCCGGGAAGCGGGTGGTGCTCTCCATCGGCGGCCAGAACGGCACGGTCTGGGTGGGCGATTCCGCCTCCGCCGCGACCTTCACCAGCACCGCCTGGGCGCTGATGCAGAGCTACGGCTTCGACGGGATCGACATCGACCTGGAGAACGGCATCAGTTCCACCTACATGGGCCAGGCGCTGCACGCCCTGGCCGCGAAGGCGGGGAGCGGATTCATCCTCACCATGGCGCCGCAGACGATCGACATGCAGTCGACCGGCATGGAGTACTTCAAGCTGGCGCTGAACGTGAAGGACATCCTCACCATCGTCAACATGCAGTACTACAACTCCGGCGCGATGAACGGCTGCGACGGGAACGTCTACTCCCAGGGCACCGAGAACTTCCTCACCGCACTGGCCTGCATCCAGCTCAAGGGCGGGCTGCGGCCCGACCAGGTGGGCCTCGGGGTGCCGGCCTCCACCAGCGCCGCGGGCGGCGGGTACCTCGCCGCCGGCACCGTCAACAACGCGCTGGACTGCCTGGCCTCCGGCACCAACTGCGGCAGCTACAAGCCGGACACCGCCTGGCCGGGCATCGGCGGCGCGATGACCTGGTCGACCAACTGGGACGCCAAGGCGGGCAACCCGGTGGCCGGCACCATCGGCTCGCACCTGCACGCCATGCCGTAACCGGCCCGGCCGGTCTGCCGGAGGCCCGGGTTCAGACCCCGGCCCGGGCCTCCGGGACGTGCGCGGCGCCGCCGTGCCGACGGCGCAACTCGGCCGTGATCTCGGCCAGTTCACCGTCGGGCAGCAGCGGCAGCATCATCGCGACGCCCTGCAGCAGACCGCCGAGCAGGAAGGTGGTGTCGGGTGTCGCGGCCACCAGGCCGCGGACCTCGGCCACCTCGCCGGCCGCCACCGCCTCGATCAGCTGGGCCGCGCTCGCGGTCTCCTCGTCCACCGCGACCCCGCCGGTGTCCTCCGGGGCGCGCCGGGCCATCGCCCGCAGCACCCGGTCGCCGACCTCGGGGGCGTACGCCTTGCGGACGGCCTCGGCGGCGATCCAGGCGAGCAGGGTGGTCACCTCGCGCTCGGCGTGCTCGGCGAACAGCAGGTCCAGCTCGTGGTCGAACGCGATCTGGTTGCCGTGCCGGAACGCGAGCAGCAGGGTCGCCGCCCTGGCCTTGGCCTCCTCGACCGCCTCCAGAGGCAGTTCGTCGGCCAACTCCTCGGTCACCACCACGCCATGCCCTCCCGTCCGTCGCTCAGCAGGAACGCTCAGCGGAAACGCCCATTCGGAAACTCCGTGCACACGGTACACAGCGGACCTGCAAACTTCCGCGAACCCGCGCGGGCAAGACCGGAATCAATTCGCTCGGAATAGGACCTCACCCGGTCGCAGGATGATAATTCGCCGGAAGGGAGCAATGTTCCTGGGCTATTTGGTGTAAGGAAAGCGGCCGGGGAAGCCGAACCGGAACCGGAACCCGGAAAACGCCGAGGGGCCGCACCCCGCGCGTCGCGGAGTACGGCCCCTTCGGCGGGGACGGGCGGTCAGCCCTGCGGCAGTGCCGCGAGCTGGGCGGTGATCCGGGCGATGTCGGCCTCGGCGGCCTCCTGGCGGCCCCGGATCTTGGCGACCACCTCGTCCGGCGCCTTGGCGAGGAACGCCTCGTTGCCGAGCTTGGCGGTGGTCTGGGCCTTCTCCTTCTCGGCGGCCGCGAGGTCCTTGGCCAGGCGCTTGCGCTCGGCCGCGACGTCGATAGTGCCGGAGAGGTCCAGCGACACGGTGGCACCGGCCACCGGCAGCGAGGCGGTGGCCGCGAAGCCCTCCTCGGGCGCGGTCAGCCGCAGCAGCGAGCGGATCGCGTCCTCGTGGACGGCCAGCACGGTGCCGGCCAGCTCCAGCCGGGCCGGGACGCGCTGCGCGGGCTGCAGGCCCTGGTCCGAACGGAACCGGCGGACCTCGGTGACCACCTGCTGCAGCGTGGCGATCTCCGACTCGGCGGCCGCGTCACGGTAGCCGCTGTCCTTCGGCCACTCGGTCACGACCAGCGACTCGGCGCCGGTGAGCGCCGTCCACAGCGCCTCGGTGACGAACGGGACGACCGGGTGCAGCAGCCGCAGGGTGACGTCCAGGACCTCGCCCAGCACCCGGCGCGAGGCGTCCGCCTGCGGACCGCCCTTGGCCAGGGTGGTCTTGGAGAGCTCGACGTACCAGTCGAAGACCTCGTCCCAGGCGAAGTGGTACAGCGCGTCCGTGGCCTTGGCGAACTGGTAGTCCTCGTACAGCCCGTCCACCTCGGCGACGGTGGCGTTCAGCCGCGACAGGATCCAGCGGTCGACCGCGGTCAGCTCCTCCGGCGCGGGCAGCGGGCCCTCGACGGTGGCGCCGTTCATCAGCGCGAAGCGGGTCGCGTTCCAGATCTTGTTGCAGAAGTTGCGCGAGCCCTTGACCCAGTCCTCGCCGATCGGCACGTCGGCGCCCGGGTTGGCACCGCGGGCCAGGGTGAAGCGGACGGCGTCGGCGCCGTAGGCGTCCATCCAGTCCAGCGGGTCGACCGCGGTGCCGGAGGACTTCGACATCTTCTTGCCGAACTCGTCGCGCACCAGACCGGTCAGGGCGACGGTCTTGAACGGCGCCTCGCCGTCCATCGCGTACAGGCCGAACATCATCATCCGGGCGACCCAGAAGAAGATGATGTCGTGGCCCGTCACCAGGACGTCGGTCGGGTAGAACTTCTCCAGGTCGGCGGTCTTCTCCGGCCAGCCGAGCGTGGAGAACGGCCACAGGCCGGAGGAGAACCAGGTGTCCAGGACGTCCGGGTCCTGGTGCCAGCCCTCGCCGGTCGGCGGCTGCTCGTCCGGTCCGACGCAGACGACCTCGCCGTCCGGGCCGTACCAGACCGGGATCCGGTGGCCCCACCACAGCTGGCGCGAGATGCACCAGTCGTACATGTTGTCGACCCAGTCGAAGTAGCGGCGCTCCAGCTCCTTCGGGTGGATCTCCACCTTGCCGTCGCGGACGGCGTCGCCGGCGGCCTTGGCCAGCGGCTCGACCTTGACCCACCACTGCAGCGACAGCCGCGGCTCGACCACGGTGTGGCAGCGCGAGCAGTGGCCGACCGCGTGCATGTACGGACGCTTCTCGGCGACGATCCGGCCCTGCTCGCGCAGCGCGCCGACGACGGCCGAGCGGGCCTCCAGCCGGTCCATGCCGAGGAAGGGGCCGTGCACGGTGATCGCACCGCACTCGTCCATGACGGACAGGTTGGGCAGGTCGTGGCGCTGGCCGATGGCGAAGTCGTTCGGGTCGTGCGCGGGCGTCACCTTGACGGCGCCGGTGCCGAACTCCGGGTCGACGTGCTCGTCGGCGACGACCGGGATCTCACGGTCGGTCAGCGGCAGCTTGATGGTCCGGCCGACGAGGTGCTTGTAGCGCTCGTCCTCCGGGTGGACGGCCACCGCGGTGTCGCCCAGCATCGTCTCGGCCCGGGTGGTGGCCACGACGATCGAGTCGTCGCCCTCGCCGTAGCGGATCGAGACCAGCTCGCCCGGGGTGTCCTCGTGCTCCACCTCGATGTCGGACAGCGCGGTGAGGCAGCGCGGGCACCAGTTGATGATGCGCTCGGCGCGGTAGATCAGGCCGTCGTCGAAGAGCCGCTTGAAGATGGTCTGGACGGCCTGGGACAGGCCCTCGTCCATGGTGAAGCGCTCGCGCGACCAGTCCACGCCGTCGCCGAGCCGGCGCATCTGGCCGAGGATGCGGCCGCCGTAGCTCTTCTTCCACTCCCAGACCTTCTCGACGAAGGCCTCGCGGCCCAGGTCGTGCCGGGACAGGCCCTCCTCGGCGAGCTGCTGCTCGACCTTGTTCTGGGTCGCGATGCCGGCGTGGTCCATGCCGGGCAGCCAGAGCGTCTCGAAGCCCTGCATGCGCTTGCGGCGGGTCAGCGCGTCCATCAGCGTGTGCTGGAAGGCGTGGCCCAGGTGCAGGACGCCGGTGACGTTCGGCGGGGGGATGACGATGGTGTACGCGGGCTTGTCGCTCTTCGCGTCCGCGGTGAAGTAGCCACGGTCTACCCAGCGCTCGTACAGCTCGCCCTCTACGTCCGCGGGGGTGTAGGTCGTCGGGAGGGTCGCTGCTTCGTCCCCGGCAAAGGTGCTCACGGGGCGCTGGTTCGTCGTGTCGGTCACGACGCACAGTTTACGTAACCGGGGGGTGGGTCACGAACCGCTTTCCGGTCCGCGGCCCGGGCGCGGACCGGACGGGTCCCGGTCCGGCGCCGTGCGGTAGCGTGCCCGGGCACTCGTCCGGTGGACCGGACGGGCACGGACGACCGGACAGACGACAGGCCGCGGGTGCGGCGGGGGAGCACGGACGCAGATGTACGGCCAGGGACAGCAGTACCCTCAGGGACAGCCGCAGCCGTACGGGGGTCAGCCGCCGTACGGCCCGCCGCCGCAGCAGCCGTACGGCGCGCCCCCGCCACCGCCCGCGTACGGCCGGCCGCACGGCCAGCCCCAGCCGCAGCCCCCGTACGGCCAACCGCAGTACGGCCAGCCCCCGCAGCAGCCGTACGGCGTGCCTCCGCAGGCCCCGTACGGCCAGCCGGGCTACCCGCAGCAGCCGCAGCAGCGCAAGGGCAAGGGCGGTCTGGTGATCGGGCTGGTGGTCGGCGCCCTGGTGCTGGGCGGCGGCGGCTTCGCCGCCTGGAAGTTCCTCGGCGGGAGCGACCAGGGCGGCCGGTACCGGATGTCCGCCCCGGACACCATCCCGGACGGCTACTCCCAGAAGTCGGCCGAGGACAAGGCCGTCGACCCGAACAAGCCGGAGGCGGCGGACTTCGGCAAGGACCTCCACGTGATCGCGGCCAGCTACAGCCGGGGCACCGACCTCGACACCTTCTCGGTGCTCGGCGTCTACGGGAAACTCAACGACCCCGGGAAGATCATCGCGGACGCCAAGAAGAGCACCGGCGACGACGACGTCACCTGGACCACCCCGCTGACCGACTTCCCGGCCCGCGACTCCAGGAACTCCTCCGCGAAGCTCTCCTGCGGCGTGGCCGGGATCGCGGGCAAGCCCGGTCCGACGGTCTGCGTGTGGGCGGACAGGTCCACCACCGGCCGGGTCACCTTCAGCAGGATGAACGTGAACAGCCACGGCCAGCTCACCGGCGGCCAGGAGACCACCCTGACCCAGGCGGCCGACCAGACCAGGGCGATCCGCGACGCCATGGTCGTCGCCAAGTAGCGCACACCACGAGGAGGGGCCCCGCACCGGATCCGGTGCGGGGCCCCTAAAAGATGTGAGGGCCAAGGGTAACGCGCTCTTCTACCGCGCGTAGCGC
>NZ_JBSFKI010000041.1:0-68233 GCF_053598475.1 Kitasatospora sp. NPDC001119 | reverse complement strand
CCACTTCGCGAACCCCCGGTGGTGGGGCCCGCCACCGTTTCCGTTGGGGGGCCCCTCCTCGTGGTGTCGGCCTCGGGTCAGGCGCTCTTCTCCCGGCGCTCGCGCTTGATCATGTCGCGCGGCACCAGGGTGGGGATGGCGTGCTTGGAGACGACGTCCCCGGTGACCACCACGCGGGCGACGTCCTGGCGCGAGGGGACCTCGTACATCACGGACATCAGCACCTCCTCCATGATGGCCCGCAGCCCGCGCGCGCCGGTGCCGCGCAGGATCGCCTGGTCGGCGATCGCCTCCAGCGCGTCCCGGGAGAACTCCAGCTCCACGCCGTCCAGTTCGAACAGCTTGCGGTACTGCTTGACCAGCGCGTTGCGCGGCTCGGTGAGGATCTGGAGCAGCGCCTCGCGGTCCAGGTTGTGCACGCTGGTGATCACCGGCAGACGGCCGATGAACTCGGGGATCATGCCGAACTTCACCAGGTCCTCGGGCATCACCTGGCGGAAGTGGTCGCTGGCGTCCGACTCCCGCTTGGAGCGGATGTTGGCGCCGAAGCCGATGCCCTTGGCACCCGCGCGGCCCTCGATGATCCGCTCCAGGCCGGCGAACGCGCCGCCGACGATGAACAGCACGTTCGTGGTGTCGATCTGGATGAACTCCTGGTGGGGGTGCTTGCGGCCCCCCTGCGGCGGCACCGACGCGGTGGTGCCCTCCAGGATCTTCAGCAGGGCCTGCTGCACGCCCTCGCCGGAGACGTCCCGGGTGATCGACGGGTTCTCGCTCTTGCGCGCGACCTTGTCGATCTCGTCGATGTAGATGATCCCGGTCTCGGCCTTCTTGACGTCGTAGTCGGCCGCCTGGATCAGCTTGAGCAGGATGTTCTCGACGTCCTCGCCGACGTAGCCGGCCTCGGTCAGCGCGGTGGCGTCCGCGATCGCGAACGGCACGTTCAGCATCCGGGCCAGGGTCTGCGCCAGCAGCGTCTTGCCGGAGCCGGTGGGGCCCAGCAGCAGGATGTTGGACTTGGCCAGCTCGATGGCGTCCTCGCGGCCGTTGCCCCCGCTGCGGCCCGCCTCACCCGCCTGGACCCGCTTGTAGTGGTTGTAGACAGCGACCGACAGCGCCTTCTTGGCGAGGTCCTGGCCGACCACGTACTGGTCCAGGAACTCGTAGATCTCGCGCGGCTTCGGGAGCTCCTCGAAGCGCACCTCGGAGGTCTCGGCGAGTTCCTCCTCGATGATCTCGTTGCACAGGTCGATGCACTCGTCGCAGATGTACACGCCTGGGCCGGCGATCAGCTTCTTCACCTGCTTCTGCGACTTGCCGCAGAACGAGCACTTGAGCAGGTCGCCACCGTCTCCGATGCGTGCCACGAGGTGCTTCCCCTTCGCCAGGGGCCCCGCAGGGGTTCCGGGGCCTGGTGCTGTGGACCGTCAACGCCGACGGCGCTCGGTCTCGCTATCCGACGGTACTCTGCCGGGCCCGTGATTCCGTCCTCTTCGCCAGGTCTGCCCTACGCCCTGGGCGAATTGATACCGAACAGATGCCGTCGCACGGGCCCGCCGATGGGCCGGGGCGGGGTGCGCACCCGTGTGCGCACCCCGCCCCGACGGGCCCCTCCGACCCGCTCGCGGGCCGGAGGGAGCCGACCTCAGGAGGTCAGCGAGGTCTTGCGGGTGGAGATGATCTGGTCGATCAGACCGTACTCGGCGGCCTCCTCGGCGGTCAGGATCTTGTCGCGCTCGATGTCCTCGCGCACCTGCTCCGCCGTCCGGTTGGAGTGCTTGGACAGCATCTCCTCCAGCTGCTCGCGCATCCGGAAGATCTCCTTGGCCTGGATCTCCAGGTCGGACACCTGGCCGCGGCCGGTCTCGGTGTACGGCTGGTGGATGAGGATCCGGGCGTTCGGCAGCGCCATCCGCTTGCCGGGGGTGCCGGCCGCGAGCAGCACGGCCGCGGCGGAGGCCGCCTGGCCCATGCAGACCGTGGTGATGTCCGGCTTCACGTACTGCATGGTGTCGTAGATGGCCGTCAGGGCCGTGAACGAGCCGCCGGGCGAGTTGATGTACATCTGGATCTCGCGGTCCGGGTCCATCGACTCCAGGCACAGCAGCTGCGCCATGATGTCGTTCGCCGAGACGTCGTCGACCTGCGAGCCGAGGAAGATGATGCGCTCCTCGAACAGCTTGGCGTACGGGTCGTACTCGCGGATGCCCTGCGTGGTGCGCTCGACGAAGCGCGGGACGATGTAGCGGCCCTCGGCGCGCATGTCCTCGACGCGGGCCTGGGCGGCCGACAGGCTGGGGATGTTCATGGGGGTCCTTGTCCTCCGAGGCGTTGGGGCTGTGGTGTCGCGGGCCGGGCCGAGGCTCAGGCAGCGCCCGTGCCGCCGCCGCCGGGGACGTCCGCGGCGCTGTGCATGATCGCGTCGATGAGGCCGTACTCCAGGGCCTCCTCCGGGGTGAACCAGCGGTCGCGGTCGGAGTCGGCGGTGATCTGCTCGAAGGACTGGCCGCTGTGGTGCGCGATCAGCTCGGACATCCGCTTCTTGGTGCGGAGCAGCTGCTCGGCCTGGATCCGGATGTCGGTGGCGGAACCGCCGAGGCCCGCGGAGGGCTGGTGCATCAGGATCGTGGAGTTCGGCAGCGAGAAGCGCTTGCCCGGGGCGCCCGCGGTGAGCAGGAACTGGCCCATCGAGGCCGCCATGCCCATCGCGATGGTGACGACGTCGTTCTTGATGTACTGCATGGTGTCGTAGATCGCCATGCCGGCCGAGATCGAGCCGCCCGGGGAGTTGATGTAGAGGAAGATGTCCTTCTCCGGGTCCGCGGCCAGCAGCAGCAGCTGCGCGGTGATCTTGTTGGCGATGTCGTCGTCCACCGCCTGGCCGAGGAAGATGATCCGCTCGTTGAGCAACCGGTTGTAGACCTGGTCGCCAAGGCCGCCGAGCACGTCACCAGCGGCGGCGTGCGGTGCCATCGGGCCAGGCATCTGCATCTGCGGGAACGTCACTTAGCCACCTGCTCAGTCGATTTGGACGGTCGCTCCACGGCCGTCGCGGTGTCGCACAGCTTCCGGGTATCACGTCGTGATTGTTGCTGTCCAAGGACCCTAACGCGCAGGCCCGGCCGCAGAATCCCTCACGCAGAACTGTTCGCTGTGAGCGCAGGGTCGCGGCGGCCGCCGGGCCGGACGACAGCGGGCCCGGACACCGTACGGCGTCCGGGCCCGCTGCGGCCGGAAGGGGCTACCGGGGCGCTCAGGCCTCGGTCTTCTCCTCGGCGGCGGTCTCCTCGGCGGCGGCCTCGACGGTCTCGGCCGTCTCGTCCTCGTCGTCGAAGTTGACCTCGTTGCCCTCGGTGTCGACGACCTTGGCGGCCTCGACCACGGTGGCCAGCGCCTTGCCGCGGGCGACCTCGCCGACCAGCAGCGGAACCTGGCCGCCCTGGACGACCTGCTGCGCGAACTGGTCCGGGGTCAGGCCCGAGCCGGCGGCGCGGCGGATGAGGTGCTCGGTGAGCTCCTCCTGGTTAACACCCAGCTCCTCGTTGGCGACGATCTGGTCCAGGACGAACTGGGTCTTGATGCCCTTCTTCGCCTGCTCCTCGATCTCCGCGTCCCACTCCTCGCGGGTCTTGCCCTGGGTCTCCAGGTACGCGTCGATGGTGAGGCCCATCGGCTGGAGCTGGTGGTGCTCCACGTTGTGCTTGCGGGTCTCGACCTCGTCCTTGAGAAGCTTCTCGGGGTACTCGATCTCAACCAGCGCGAGCAGCGCGTCCAGGACCTTCTCCTGGGCCTGGGTGGCCTGGTCGTACTCCTTCATGCGCTCCAGGCGCTTGCGGGAGTCGGCGCGCAGGTCCTCCAGGGTGTCGAACTCGCTGGCCAGCTGGGCGAACTCGTCGTCCAGCTCGGGCAGCTCCTTCTCCTGGACGGCGGTGACGGTGACGGAGACCTCGGAGGTCTTGCCCGCCTGGGTGCCACCCTTGAGCTCGGTCTCGAAGGTCTTCTCCTCGCCGGCCGACAGGCCGATGACGGCCTCGTCGATGCCGTCGATCAGACGGCCCGAGCCGATCTCGTAGCTGACGCCGTTGGCGGTGCCGTCCTCCGGCACCTCGCCGTCGACCTTGGCCACCAGGTCAACGACCACGATGTCACCGGCGGCGGCGGCGCGCTCGACGTCCTTGACCGAGGAGAAGCGCTCGCGCAGCTGCTCCAGCGACTTCTCGATGTCCTCGTCGGAGACGGCGATCGGGTCGACGGTCACCTCGATGGAGGAGAACTCCGGCAGGGTGACCTCGGGACGAACGTCCACCTCGGCGGTGAACTTCAGGTCGCCGCCATCGGCGATCTTCTCGACACCCTCGATGTTGGTGATGTCGGGCTGTCCGAGGACCTCGATCTTGCCCTCGTCGACGGCCTGCGTGTAGAAGCGCGGCAGGGCGTCGTTGACGGCCTCCTCCAGCACGGCGCCACGGCCGAAGCGCTGGTCGATGACCCGGTTCGGGATCTTGCCCTTGCGGAAGCCCGGGACCGAGACCTGCTGGTTGATCTTCTTGTACGCCGCGTCGAGGCTGGGCTTGAGCTCCTCGAAGGGCACCTCGACGGTGAGTCGAACCCGGGTCGGGTTCAGAGTCTCGACGGCGCTCTTCACGGTTAGGTCTCCTAGGGGCTTGCGGTCAGGTTGTCTCCGCCCGTCCCCGTCGTCCGGACGGAGCCGGAAGGGGGGTCGGACGAGACGGGCGATGGGCGGTTGGAGCTGCATCTCCCGTGGGGTGGACGGTGAGCTTGACTCCTCGCCCTCGTGCGGTTGACCTGGGTTGACGCCACAGGGACTACCGCCAGCGCCCCATCCTACCGGTACCACCAAAGGCGGACGCCAGGCGCCACCGTACCGCCGTCCGGGAGCGCCGAGACAGAACAGGGCCCCGCCCCTACGGACGAGACCCTGCCGCACTGTCGGGGTGACCGGATTCGAACCGACGGCCTTCCGCTCCCAAAGCGGACGCGCTACCAAACTGCGCCACACCCCGTGGTGCCGAGAGGAAGCGTACACGCCGGGCCTGGGCGGCTCGCCGACAAAATCCGCCCGGGCGCGACGCGGGATATACCGCGCGGGCGCGCAGGGGGTGTGCGCGATCCGGTGTGCACGCGGGCGGCCGGACCAGGTAGGCTGTCCCCCGAACTTCCGGCCGGTGACGGCTGGGAAGGTCGTGCGGGCGTAGCTCAATGGTAGAGCCCTAGTCTTCCAAACTAGTCACGCGAGTTCGATTCTCGTCGCCCGCTCTCCGGTCCGGCCCCGGTGTGCCCAGCACACCGGGGCCGTCGACGTTTTCCCGCCCGGAAGCCCCCGGAGGCGTCGCGGGGGCCACCCGGAGGCATCGCGGGGGCCTCAGAGCCCGAGCCGGGCGGCCCGGGCGGCGGCCCGGTCCAGCAGCTGGTGGACGTCGCCCTCCCGGGTGGTCGGGCGGTCGTTGTACTCGTCCGGGGAGCGCGCCGGGCGGCCGGTGGCGTGCAGCACCTCCATCAGCTGGACCCGGGCGGTGCGCACGGTGGCCGGGGTGCCGTAGCCGTGCGCCAGGACGGCGGCCTGCGCGCCGAGCAGGCAGACCCGGCCGGCCTCGTCCCACATCGCGCCCTGGAGCCAGCCGTGCGCCCCGATGTAGCGGGAGGCGAGCCTGAGGTGGTCGGCCGCCGCGACCGGGACGGGCCGGGCGGGCCGGCCCAGCGCCCGGTCGAGCAGGGTGGCCCGGGGCTCGGGGTGGCCGGCCTGCCAGGGCCGCATGGTGCTGCCGTACGGGCAGACGTACGGCACCGGGGTGCGCGCGGGGGCGGGCAGCGAGGCGAGGTAGGCCTCGATCTCGGCGACCAGTCCGGAGTCCGCGGGGCCGAACGGCGGCGGACCGGGGGCGAGGAGGACGAGCGGGGGCGGGGCGGCGCTGCGGGGCATGCGGGTCCTCCGGGCGGACGGCCTTCAGGTTCCGCTGCCCAAAGTGGGGCATGCCGGACATTTCCGCGACCGGAGGGCCGCGGGGTCCGCACGGTTTCCCGGTGGGCTGCCAGGCCGATAGCCTCGGCGGCGTTCGAGCGGAGTTCGAGCGCGACCTCATCCGCGCGCTCCCGAGGTGGAGGAGTCCCGGTGGGTCCTCAGGAGCGGCTGGCCGTCATACAGCGCTGTGTGGTCCGCGAGATGGCGCGGCTGGGCCAGGTGTTCCGCCCGGACGGCGAGGTGGTCCGCGGCCCCGGCACCACGGCGGTGGCGGTCCGCGAGCACCCCGGGGACGACGGCGCCGGGCACGTGGACCTCGGCTTCGTGCTGCACCTGGGCCGGGCGGACGCCCCGGTGGTGTGGGACTGCGCGGCCGGCCTCGGCAAGACCGAGGAGGAGAAGCTCGCCAACGCGGTGAAGATGTGGGCGACCACCACCGCCCCGGTGCTGGTCGAGTTCGCGGAGGGCCGCGGGGTGCACGCCGACCGCCCGGCCCTGCCCGAACTCCCGGGCTGGCGGGCGGTGCAGGGGCCGGCCGCGGTGTTCGGCTTCGGCAACGAGCACCTGGCGGGCTGGCTGGCCGAGCACCGGGTGCTGCCGGCGCTCGCGCCCGCGCTGCGCGCGGAGTTGACCGGGACCGGGCCGGTGGGCGTCAAGCTCTTCCTGGGCGGCAAGGCGGGGGACGACGTCGCCGAGGTCCGGGTGGGCGGCGAGGTGTCGGAGGCGGCCTCGGCGGCGCTGCGCGCGCTGGACTGGCCGCGGGGTGAACGGCTGTGCTGGGCCCGGCTGTTCGTCCTGCTGACGGCCGAGCCGGCGGCGTCGGGGCAGCACACGTCGGCGGGTGCCGTGGCACCCGCACCGATGCGTGTCCCGGCCCCGGCGGCCGCGCGCCCCCGGGGACTGTTCGCTCGCTGGCGGGAAGCCAGACGGGCCGGCCGGTAGCCCCGCGGCGGGGGTGCGGACGGCCCGGCCGGATCAGCCTCCGGTGATGCCGGAGATGCTGTGCGCGAGGTTGGCCAGCAGGGAGTTGATGGAGGTCGCGACCGTGGTCTCGTGCAGCATGAAGCCGAACAGGGCGGCGACGATCGCGTGCGGGATCTTCATCTGCTTGTTGCGGATGAAGATGATGCACAGGATCGCGAACAGGACCAGTGCGGAGACGGAGAGTGCCACCCGGACTCACTTCCTCGTTTTCATAGCGTGGTGCCGCCGCCCGGCGGCACCTGCGAAAGCCGGACCCCGGCCTGTCCGACGGTCCCGAGGCGGAATCGCGGACCGTCCGGCACACCGCCGGTGAGGGAGCCCGCGGTCGACCGCTGTCTGTCGTGCCGCACGTGACGCCCCCTATCCCCCGAATCCTGAACAGTCCCGCCCGGACTCAGTGTGGTCGACCGTGCCGATTGCGTAAAGGTCTGAAAGTCAGCCCAACGCCGATATCCTGCGATGCGAGACGAGTTTCCGCCGACCGGGACGATAGCGGAGCCGTCCTGACGAATCGTCGGCGGGGCCGTGCTGAGCGGCCGGGAAACCGTCGGGGGCGGGTAACGGAAGCCAGTGGTCCGGTCAGTCGACGGGGCGTCCGATTTGGCTGAAGATCAGCTGCCAGGCTTGACAGCCGCGGCTGCCTCCGGCATGTGCCCCGGCGACGGGGGCCGGGCGGGTGCCGGCGGGCGTCAGTCGCGCCAGAGCAGCAGCACGGCGCGGTCGTCGTTGATGTCCCGGGCGACCGTCTCGATCAGCGCGCCCGCGGCGCCCGCGCCCGTGCCGGGTCCGCCGCCGGGCACCAGCCGGTCCGCCTCCCCCATCAGCCGGTCCATGCCCTCCCCGAGGTCCCGGCCCGGCGCCTCGACCATGCCGTCGGTGCACAGCATCAGCACGTCGCCCCGGTTCAGCCGGCCGCGCACGCCCTCGAACTTGGCGCCGTCGTAGATCCCCAGCAGCGGGCCCTCGGCCTGCTTGACCTCCCAGCGCCCCTCCCCCGCCAGCCGCTGCATGCCCGGCAGGTGCCCGGCCGAGAGCAGCTCGTACTCACCGGTGTCCAGGTCCAGCACCAGGTGGACGGCGGTGGCGAAGCCCTCCTCCCAGGACTGGCGCAGCAGGTAGCCGTTGGCGGCGGGCAGGAAGTCGTGCGCGGGCAGCGAGCCGACCAGGCCGCCGAAGGCGCCGGAGAGCAGCAGGGCGCGGGAGCCGGCGTCCATGCCCTTGCCGGAGACGTCCGCGAGGACCACCTCCAGCAGCCGCTGGCCGGGGCCGGTGCGCGCGGCGACCACGAAGTCGCCGGAGAAGGACTGGCCGCCGGCCGGGCGCAGCGCCATGTCCGCGTGCCAGCCGTCCGGCAGCTCGGGCACCCGGCTCTGCACCCGCAGCCGCTCGCGCAAGTCGAACAGCATGGTGGAGCCGCCCCACCAGGGCACGCCGACCCGGGCCCGGAACTGGGCGAGCAGCAGGCCGCCCACGCCGGCGGCGCCGACCACCAGGGCCGCGCCCGGGGTCACCCCGTAGAGGTACGCCTCGGGGTTGTTGCTGGCGACCCGCTGGCCGGTGTGGATCACGGACTCGGAGGAGAGGCCGAGGGCGGCCAGCGCGTAGAGCACCACCAGGCTGCCGGGGCGCAGCAGCAGGGCGCCGGCCAGGATCGGCAGGACCAGGGAGGTGGGCGGGGCCCAGCCGGGGATCCAGATGTTGAGCATGATCAGCAGCGGGACGAGCAGGGCGAGCGCGCAGAGCACCGGCCAGTCGGCGGCGCCGCCGCGGAAGTAGTCCACCCCGGCCGTGCGCAGCCTTCGGCGGACCCGGCGGAGCCTCTTGCGCAACCGGGCCGTCACGGACTCGGACGCCGGGGCGGCGCCGGGCCTCGTCGCAGTCGTCTGGGGCGGTGTGCCCGGCGCTCTGCCAGCCATGGGGTCCGACCCTATCCACGGGCACCGCCCGGCGTCGACGGGACGGGGGCGGGCGGTGGTGCCGGAATGCGGGGCGTCCACCGGGTTTCGGCCGATCGGAACGGTTGCGGGCGTGCCGTCAGGAGGCCTGCGCGGGTTGGGCGTACGAACCGTGCGGGCGGCGCGTACGCCCCGCGCGCGGGGATTCCGGCGCGCGGGGGCCTGTGGCCGATCCCACAGGCGGCGCGGGGCCGTTCCGGGCGCGTCACGCGCTTCCGGGGGCCCGGAGACGGCGGCGGCCGGTCGCACGGGAGCGTGCGGCCGGCCGCCGGAGAGGGTGGGTGGCGGGATCAGCCCTGCGGGTGGTGGGCCGGGATCGGCGGGAGCTCGCCGGTGGTCTCGTACTCGCTCAGCATCTCGATCCGGCGGGTGTGCCGGGCCTCGCCGCTGTAGGGGGTCTTGAGGAAGACCTCGACGAAGCCGGTGGCCTCCTCGACCGTGTGCATGCGGCCGCCGATGGAGATCACGTTGGCGTTGTTGTGCTGACGGCCGAGCTCGGCGGTCTGCGCGCTCCAGGCCAGCGCGGCCCGGACGCCCTTGACCTTGTTGGCGGCGATCGCCTCGCCGTTGCCCGAGCCGCCGATGACGATGCCCAGGGCGTCCTCGTCGGCGGCGGTGCGCTCGGCGGCGCGCAGGCAGAACGGCGGGTAGTCGTCCTCGGCGTCGTAGATGTGCGGCCCGCAGTCGACCGGCTCGTGGCCGGCCCCCTTGAGCCACTCCACGAGGTGGTTCTTCAGTTCGTATCCGGCATGGTCTGAGCCCAGGTACACGCGCATGCCATGAGTGTGGCATGCGCGTGCGCCCGGGCCCGACAACGGGGGCGCCGGCGGGGAGCGGTCGGCGCGGCGGGGGTGGTCAGCGCCGGCCGAGCAGCTTCCAGGCCAGCGGCAGGGCGCCGGCGGCGAGGGCGGCCTTGAGGGCGTCGCCGACCAGGTACGGGTAGAGGCCGAGCTCGGCGGCGCGGGCGAGCGGGACGTGCAGCGACAGGGCGAGGTACGGGACGCCGACCGCGTAGATGGCGAGGCTGCCGAGGACCATGGTGACGGCGGTGTCGACCGGGGTGCGGTCGGCGCCCCGGCGGGCCAGCGCGCCGGTCAGGGCGGCGGCGACGACGAAGCCGAGCACGTAGCCGAAGGTCGGGAACGCCCAGCCGGTGGCGCCGCCGGTGAACCAGGGCAGGCCCGCCATGCCGGCCAGCAGGTACAGCACCAGCGAGGCGGCGCCGCGGCGGGTGCCGAGCGCGGTGCCGACCAGCAGGGCGGCGAAGGTCTGGCCGGTGACCGGGACCGGCGAGCCGGGGACGTTGACCGACAGCTGGGCGGCCACGCCGGTCAGCGCGGCGCCGCCGGCCACCAGGGCCAGGTCGCGGGCCTGGGCGCCGAGGCGGGTGGAGGCGGCGGGCAGCAGGTCGGCGAGGACGGCGCGGCGCGGTATCGGGGTGGTGGCAGTGGCCATCGGGGCTCCTCCGTGAGAGTCCAGGTGAGTGAACACCTGTGAACCTACGCGGTGATCCACTGGGCGAACGGCACGGTTTCGGACAAACCCCCGCCCTCGGGCGTTGTCGGAACCGACTCGGGACAACCCCTGGTCACAACATGATCACTTTGGGTTTCGGCATGGTCCGCATACTGGGCCCGAACCGATCATCTTTGGCATGGACAGCGGCGGCGCCGGATATTGGACAGCTCATGTCGCATACCGCACAGTCTGGAACCACCCCTATGGCCCCCACTTCCGCCCCTCCGGCGCCCGGGACCCCCGACGGCACCCGACCGGCCGCGGCCCCGGCGCCGGGTGGCCAGCAGCTCACCCACGGCCTGAAGCAGCGCCACCTGTCCATGATCGCCCTCGGTGGCGTGATCGGCGCCGGCCTCTTCGTCGGCTCCGGCGCCGGCATCGCGGCCGCCGGCCCGGCGATCATCCTGGCGTTCGTGCTCTCCGGCCTCCTGGTCATGCTGATCATGCGGATGCTCGGTGAGATGTCCGCCGCCCGCCCCGCCTCCGGCTCGTTCTCGGTGCACGCCGAGAAGGAGATCGGCCCCTGGGCCGGGATCACGGCCGGCTGGATGTACTGGGTGATGCTCTGCTGCGGCGTCGCCGCCGAGGCCACCGCCGCCGGGAAGATCGTCAACGGCTGGATACCCGGCGTCTCCGCCTGGGTCTGGGTCGCCCTGTTCATGGCCTTCTTCTGCGCCAGCAACCTCACCGCGGTGAAGAACTTCGGCGAGTTCGAGTTCTGGTTCGCCGCCATCAAGATCACCGCGATCATCGCCTTCCTGGTCCTCGGCGGGCTCGGCATCGCCGGGGTGATCGGCCCCGGCGCCCCCGGCGCGCACAACCTCACCGGCGAGGGCGGCTTCCTGCCCAACGGCGTCAGCGGGCTGATCGTCGGCCTGCTCGCCTCGGTCTTCGCGTACGGCGGTCTGGAGACCGTGACCATCGCCGCCGCCGAGTCCGACGACCCCAAGAAGAACGTCGCCAACGCCGTGCGCACCGCGGTGTGGCGGATCGCGATCTTCTACATCGGCTCGATGGCCCTGGTGGTCACCCTGGTCTCCTGGAAGGACCCGAAGGTCGTCGCGGACGGCCCGTACGTCACCGTGCTGAGCCACCTCGGGGTGCCCGCCGCCGGACTGATCATGCAGGTGGTGGTGCTGGTCGCGCTGCTGTCCGCGATGAACGCCAACATCTACGGCGCCTCCCGGATGGCGTACTCGCTGGTCGGCCGCGGCCAGGGCCCCAAGGCGCTGGCCAAGGTCGGCGGCGGGGTGCCGCGCAGAGCCGTCCTGGCCTCCTGTCTGTTCGGCTTCGGCGCCGTGCTGGCCGCCAAGTTCTGGCCGGACACCGTGTTCACCTGGCTGATGAACACCACCGGCGTGGCGATCCTGGTGGTCTGGCTGTTCATCTGCGTGGTCCAGCTGCGGATGCGCCGCCGACTGGAGCGCGAGGCCCCCGAGCTGCTCACCGTGAAGATGTGGGGCTACCCGTACCTGACCTGGATCGCGATGGCCGCCGTGGCCGGCATCCTCGCCCTGATGACCACCACCGAGGGCAACCGCCAGCAGCTGTACGCGGCCGGCGTGCTGGTCGCGGCGCTCACCGTCGCCGGGCTGCTCAAGCAGCGCCGGGACGCCGCCGCGCTCCGCTGACCTCCCCGCGCACGCGGCAGGGCCCGGTACCGCTCGGTACCGGGCCCTGCCGCGTGTCCGGCGCCGTTACTGGAAGGACGGGCCGGCCGTACGGGTGCGCTTGATCTCGTAGAAGCCCGGGGTGGAGGCCACCAGCAGGGTGCCGTCCCACAGCCGGGCCGCGGCCTCGCCCTTCGGGGCGGGGGTGACCACCGGGCCGAAGAAGGCCACCCGCTCGCCGTCCGCGCCCTCGACCGCGATCACCGGGGTGCCGACGTCCTCGCCGACCAGGGTGATGCCCTCCTGGTGCGAGGCGCGCAGGGCCTCGTCGTACGCGTCCGTGTCGGCCGCGGCGGCCAGCTCGGCGGGCAGGCCCGCGGCCACCAGGGCGGCCTCGACGGTCTCCCGGTTCTGCGGCAGGCCCTGGTTGTGGAAGCGCACGCCCAGCTCGGTGTAGAGCCGGCCGAGCACCTCCGGCCCGTGCTGCTCGGCGGCGGCGACGCAGACCCGCACCGCGCCCCAGGCGTTGTCCAGCAGCTCCCGGTAGTTCTCCGGGAGGTCCCGGTGCTCGTTGAGCACCGACAGGCTCATCACGTGCCAGCGCACGTCGACCGGACGCACCTGCTGGACCTCGATCAGCCAGCGGGAGGTCATCCACGCCCACGGACAGGCCGGGTCGAACCAGAAGTCGGCGGTCTTGCGCTCAGCGGCAGTCGTCACTGCGGGTGCCCTTCGTGAGGTGGTCCGGGACACGGAGGAGTTCCGCCCCGGGAACGCCAACACCCGCCCCGCACCGCTGATTCCGGTGCGAACGCGGCGGCCTGTGCAATGGTACTGACGCCGCGGGGCGTGAAAGGATGACCCCGCGTGCGCGGGGCACACCCCGCGCCGAGACCGCACCACCCACAGGCGCACCACCGTGCGAGCCGGACAAAGGAGTACCGCCGTGCCGGGCAAGAACCTCAGCCGCGACGAGGCGCAGCAGCGGGCCAGCATCCTGGCCGTGGACGGCTACCAGGTCCGGCTGGACGTGACCTCGGCCCCGGACCGGGAGGCCGGCACCTTCCGCTCCACCACCACCGTCACCTTCCGCTGCTCCCAGCCCGGTGCGGACACCTTCCTCGACCTGCTCGCCCCCGCCGTCCGCTCGGTCACCCTCAACGGCCGCGCCCTCGACCCGGCCACCGCCTACGACGGCGCCCGGGTGCACGTCGACGGCCTGGCCGCCGAGAACGTGCTGACCGTCGAGGCGGACTGCGCCTACAGCCGCACCGGCGAGGGCCTGCACCGCTTCGTCGACCCGGTGGACGGCGAGACCTACCTCTACACCCACTACGAGCCGGCCGACGCCCGCCGGGTGTTCGCGAACTTCGAGCAGCCCGACCTGAAGGCCCCGTTCACCTTCACCGTGACCGCCCCGGCCGCCTGGGACGTGCGCTCCAACGCCCCGCACGAGGACGTCACCGAGCAGGACGGCGCCCGCACCTGGGAGTTCGCGCCGACCAGGCCGATCTCCACCTACCTCACCGCCGTCGTCGCCGGCCCGTACCACGTCGCCCGCGACCACTACCGCCGCGAACTGGCCGACGGCACCGCGCTGGAGATCCCGCTCTCCGCGATGTGCCGCAAGTCGCTGGCCCCGTACTTCGACGCGGACGAGATCCTCGGCGTCACCAAGCTCGGACTCGACTTCTTCCACGAGCAGTTCGACTACCCGTACCCCTTCGGCAAGTACGACCAGGCCTTCGTCCCCGAGTACAACATCGGCGCGATGGAGAACCCCGGCTGCGTCACCTTCCGCGAGGAGTACGTCTTCCGCTCGAAGGTCACCGACGCCGCGTACGAGGCCCGGGCCAACGTCATCCTGCACGAGATGGCGCACATGTGGTTCGGCGACCTGGTCACCATGCGCTGGTGGGACGACCTGTGGCTGAAGGAGTCCTTCGCCGACTTCATGGGCTCCTACGGCCTGATCGGCGCCCGCACCCGCTACTCCTCGGCCTGGGTCACCTTCGCCAACCAGCGCAAGGCCTGGGCCTACCGGCAGGACCAGTTCCCCACCACCCACCCGATCACCGCGGACATCCGGGACCTGGAGGACGCCAAGCTCAACTTCGACGGCATCACCTACGCCAAGGGCGCCTCCGTCCTCAAGCAGCTGGTGGCGTACGTCGGTTCGGAGGCGTTCTTCGAGGGCGCCCGCCGCTACTTCAAGCGCCACGCCTTCGGCAACACCGAGCTGGGCGACCTGCTGGAGGTGCTGGAGGAGACCAGCGGCCGCGACCTCAAGGCCTGGGCCGCCGCCTGGCTGCAGACCTCCGGGGTCAACGCGCTCACCCCGCAGGTCACCACCGACGCCGAGGGCCGGATCACCGAGCTGGCCGTGCTCCAGGACGGCGACGTGCTGCGCCCGCACCGGATCGCGGTCGGCCTGTACGACCGGGACGCGGACGGCGCCCTGGTGCGCACCGGGCGGATCGAGCTGGACGTCACCGGCGCCCGGACCGTCGTCACCGAGGCCGCCGGCCTGCCCCGCCCGGCGCTGGTGCTGCTCAACGACGACGACCTGACCTACTGCAAGATCCGCTTCGACGAGGAGTCGCTGGAGAACCTGCGGGCCGGCCTCGGCGAGATCCGCGACGAGCTGGCCCGGGCGCTGACCTGGTCCGCGGTCTGGAACCTCACCCGGGACGGCCTGATGCCGGCCCGCGACTACGTCGCCCTGGTGCTGCGCTTCGCCGGCCAGGAGGGCAACATCGGCGTGCTCCAGTCCCTGCACGCCCAGGCCAAGACCGCCGTCGACCTGTACGCCGACCCGGCCTGGCGCGGCGAGGGCGGCCGGCTGCTCGCCGACGGCGCCCTGCGCGAGCTGCGCGAGGCCGTCCCCGGCAGCGACCACCAGCTGGCCTGGGCCCGCTTCCTCGCCCAGACCGCGGGCGGCGCCGAGCACCTCGGCCTGGTCCGCGGCCTGCTGTCCGGCAGCGCCCGGATCGACGGCCTGGAGGTCGACCAGGACCTGCGCTGGTCGCTGTGGCTGGCGCTGGCCGCGGCCGGCCAGGCCGCCGACGAGGAGCTCGACGCCGAGCTGGCCGCCGACAACACCGCGAGCGGCAAGCGGCACCACACCCAGTGCCTGGCCGCCCGGCCCACCGCGGAGGCCAAGGCCGCCGCCTGGTCGGCCGTCATCGACTCGGACGAGCTGCCGAGCGCCCTGGTCGAGGCCAACACCGGGGGCTTCTCGATCCCCTCCCAGCGCGACCTGACGGCCCTCTACGCGGCGCCGTACTTCAAGCTGCTGGAGCGGGTCTGGGCCGACCGGACCATCGAGATCGCGATCCGGATCGTCGGCGGCTTCTTCCCGCTCGCCCAGGCCTCCGAGCAGACCCTGGCCGAGGCCGACGGCTGGCTGGCCGGGCACCCGCAGGCCGCGCCGGCGCTGCGCCGCCTGGTGCTGGAGCGCCGGGACGACCTGGCCCGCGCGCTGCGGGCGCAGGCCTGCGACCGGATCTGACGGGCCGTACGCCGCACCGACCGCGCCGCGACAGCCGTACGCGGTAACGGCCGTGGGCCCCGGCCCGCTCCTGGAAACCAGGGGCGGGCCGGGGCCCACGACCGTTCTCCGGCGCGGCCGGTGCGCTCAGCCGGCGCGCTCAGCCGGTGCTCAGCCGGCGCTCACGGAGACCGGAACGCTGGGGTGCACCTCGCGCTCGACCCGCGGCAGGATGTCCGGGATGTAGACCTTCTGGATCGCGTCGCCGCCGTCGTGCGCCTCCCAGGCCTCCCGGGTCGCCCAGCGCTCCACCAGGACGAAGCGGCCCGGGTCGTCCTGCGAGTGGTACGCCTCCCAGCTGACGCAGCCGTCCTCGGCGAGGCACAGCGGCCGCATCCGGGCCAGGGCGTCGGCGACCGCCGGGACGCCGTCCGGCTCGGTGACCCTGACGATGACGATGAGGTCGAACATCACTGCTCCTTGGCGGTGGTGGGATCGGTGTCGGCGGCGGCGGCCCGGCCGAGCGCGGGCAGCCACTCGGCGATGGGGGTGAACCGGTAGCCGAGCGAGGCGGCCCGGTCGGCCGACATCGCGAAGTCGGCCGGGCAGGAGAACGGGGACAGGTCGGGGTCGCCCGCCGGGTCCTCCTTCTCGATGACCTGGGCCGTCAGCCCGGTCGCCCCCTCCACCGAGGCAACGACATCGTAGACGTCGGCGGTGTCCGGGGAGGCCACGTTGACCGCGCCGGTCACCTCGTTCACGGCCGCCCAGGCGAGGAAGCCGGCCGCGTCCTCGGCCCGCACCAGCGAGGTCCGGCCCGGCCCGGCGTGGGCCACGATCGGCCGCCCGTCCCGGATCCGGTCGACGTGGAAGCGGTAGCGGCCGGTGAAGTCGCCCTCCTCGGCCAGCACGTGGGCCACCCGGGCCAGCAGCACCGGCACCCGGGCGCGGTCGGTCACCGCGGCCTCGGCCTGGCGCTTGCCCTCGCCGTAGTTGGCCTCCAGGTAGTCGTCGTCCTGCCAGGGCAGGGTGAGGTCGTACGGGTAGCCGGCCGGGTCGAGCTCCTCCTCGCGGGCGAGCGCGCCGAACTCCGGTGCGGCGACCGGCCCGCGGAAGGTGTCCCGGTTGTAGACCTCGATGGTGCTGGTCAGCACCAGCTTCCCGGCCCGGTCCCCGAAGGCCTCGCAGGCCTCCACGGCGGCGTTGGGGGTGTAGCACATCTGGTGCACCACGGCGTCGAACCGCTCCCCGGCGACCGCCTCGGCCAGCTCGCCGGGACGGTTGACGTCCGCGCGCAGCCGTCGGACGGAGTCCCCGAACGGGTCCGGGGTCCGGCCGCGGGTGACGAGGGTGACGCGGTGGCCGGCCGCCAGCAGCCGGCGCACCAGCAGCTTGCCGAAGTAGCGGGTCCCGCCGATGACGCAAATGTCTGCCATCTGCTCTTTCCTGTCTCTTTCTCTCTCGTTCCGTCCGCGGCCCCGCGACGCGCGACCGCTCGGGTTCTGTCAGGCGGACGCGGCGCCCACGGCGTCCGAGCTGCCCGCCTCCGCCTCCTGGGCCGCCGCGGCCTCGGTGCCCTCCGCCCGGCCCACCAGGCAGACCACCGCGCAGCCGGCGGCCACCACCGCGTCGACGTACCAGTTCGCGCCCGGCACCCCGGCGGAGCGCGACAGGTCGAACAGCACACCGGCGAGCACCGAGCCGGCCATGTTCCCGGCGCTGCGGAAGAAGTGCATCGCCCCCATCGCCTTGGCGAGTTGGCGCTCGGGGACCTTGCGGGCGATCCACATGTCGAAGGACGGCACGAAGAGGATCTCGCCCAGCACCACCGTCAGCGCCCCGACCACCACCCAGGCCGCGCCGCGCCCCGCGCCGAGGGCGGTGAACGCCACCGTCATGCCGGTGAGGCCGATCGCCATCACCACGGCCGGGCTGAACCGGCCGATCAGGAACTTGAACACCGGGTACTGGAGCACCAGGATGCTCAGCCCGGTGATCCAGAACGGCGAGGACGGCGCCCACTGCGGCACGTACCGCTCCATGTGCAGCGGGATGCCGACGATGAAGCCGATCGACAGGAACCAGAACACCGCCGACAGCAGGAAGTAGCGGGTGGCGCCCCGGATGTCGATGCCCTTGAACACCGCGGTGGAGAACAGCGGCTTGCGGGCCGCCGCCCCGGCCCCGGGCTCCACCGGCGCCGGGGGCTGGAAGCCGTCCCGGGGGATGAAGGACGAGGCCGCCAGGCAGAACGCGAGGAAGATCGCGAACACCACCGAGAACAGGGTGCGCAGTTCGACGTCGGCGAGCACGGCGCCCAGCATGGCGCCGCCGAACACGCCCACCTGACCGGCCATCTGGAAGGTCGAGAAGGCCTTGGGGCGCTCGTCGTCGGGGTAGGAGGCGAGGACGTTCTTCAGGCCGGGGAAGGAGGTGCCGGAGCCGAAGCCGATGAAGAAGGCGAGCACGGCGTAGACCAGCACCCCGGTGCCGAAGCCCATCAGGCCCAGCGCCACCGCCTCCAGGGCGGTACCGAGGAAGACCGCACCGCGGATGCCGATGCGCAGCGCCACGCCCTCGTAGAAGAAGGTGGCGAGCAGCCGCCCGACGTACGTCATGGCCATCACGACGCCGGCCCAGAAGCCGCTGTCCACCCCGCCGAGCGAGGCCACCAGCACGGGGAACCAGATGTAGCTGCCGGTGTTGGCGAGCAGGATGCCGGCGTTGACGCCGATCAGCGCCCGCTTGCGGTCGACGGTCACAGGGCCGCCCCCTCCTTCGTGTCGTGCGTCGTCGTGCCGGCCGCCGCGGCGGCGCGGAGCCCGGCGATGGCCCGGGCGACCGCCTCGCGGTCGATCGGTGTCCCCCGCACGACGGTGGCGGTGGGCAGCGCGGAGAGCGGCCGGCCCGGGGCGTGCAGGTTGTAGGTGGCCGGCGCCCCGACGCTGATCGGGTGGGCGGCGCCGGACTCGCCGCGCAGCTCGTCGAAGTAGCGCCGGCCGCCGACGGTGGCCTGGTGGCGCAGCGCGTCGGCGAGCGAGGGGTCGTCCCCACGCAGCAGGTCGAGCTCGCCGAGCAGGGAGTAGCCGTGGTAGGCACCGGTGTTGCCCGAGTCGGTGCCGACCAGCAGGTTGCCCTCGCGCAGCGCGGCCAGCGCGTTGCGGCGCATGTCGCCCAGCGCGCCGGTGCGGGTCTCCTGGAGGCCGTAGGTGATCCCGTACGGCTGCTCCAGGCCGCGGACGGCGTCCAGGTTGCGGACGTCCTGGGTCTCGGCGAAGCCCTCGCGGCCGTACGCGGCGAGGAAGTCGTCGGCCGTCATGACCATCGGGCGGAGCCCGGAGAGGGTGGAGACGAACCGGGCGCCGGCCAGGTCCTTCCACTCGGCGTCGCCGAGGGTGCGGTCGCGGACGGTGTGGGCGAAGAGCCGGAAGCCGCAGTCGTAGGCCCAGCGGGTCTCCTCCAGGGTGTTGCAGTCGATCACCGCGGTGATGCCGCGCTCGGCGGCGATCCGCGCGGTGAACCGCAGCACCCGCTCCGACAGCCGGGAGAAGCGCACCTTGGAGCCCGGCTGCTCGGTGCCGTCGGTGAACATGACCTTGAGGAAGGTCGCGCCGCGCTCGGCGTTGTTGCGCAGCGCCTGGTCGAGGTCGGCCTCGACCGCGAGCATGTACACCGGGGTCGGGAACTCCACGCCGTGGCCGGAGAGGCCCGCCGCGTTGGTCATCGCCGTCACCGCGTAGCCGCAGTGGACCAGTTCGGGGTACGGCAGGTCCGAAGCGGCCCGGCCGGCCTCCCAGGCGTCGGCCACCATCGGGTAGCCGAACATGTCCACCACGTGGGTGACGCCGTGGTAGAGGTACTGGAGGGCGATGATCCGCGGGTCCTCGGCGGTGTCGTCGAAGTTGGCGGGCAGGGCGATGTGGGCGTGGGTCTCGGTGTAGCCGGGCCACAGCTCCGGCTCGTCGCCGCGGCGGGTGCCCGAGGGCTCGATCCGGGTGAAGACCCCGTCCTCGACGGTCACGTCGAACAGCGCCTCGGCGTCCAGGGCGGGGACGGCCACGCCCGACAGTACGGCGGGCCGCCGCTGCTCGGGGGTGGCCGCGCTCACCGGGCCACCTCGACCGACAGGCGCAGGTCGATGCGGTCCAGGCCGTCCTGGCAGCGCTTGGCGGCCTCGTCCCGGTCGCCGCCGGTGAAGATGATGTGGCCGATCCAGTCGAAGTTGCTGCGGGACAGCCGGTTCACGGCCGTGCCGGGCTTCTTGTAGCCGAGGGCGCTGTGGAAGCCGGGCAGGTCGGTGAGGGCGTCGAAGCCGATCGCCTCGACCGTCCCGGCGACCGGGGAGCCGAACCAGTGGCCGCTGGCCGTGGTCTCACGGGGGAAGGCCAGCTCGGGCCGCTCGCCGAGGGCCTGGCGGATGACCTCCAGGTACGGGTCCACGCCGGAGGTGATCTCCATCAGGGTCGGCACGATCCCGCCGGCCAGGCGGCCGTTGACCTCGCACAGCACCGGGCCGTCCGGGCCGAGCAGCCACTCGGTGTGGATGAAGCCGAAGTCCACGCCGAGCCCGTTCAGCACGGCGGTGGTGGCGGCGAACAGCTCCTCCTGGAGCGGGTGGCCGCTGAAGTAGGTGAGGCCCATCTCGATGAAGTACGGGAACCCGCTGAGCGAGCGGTCGGTCAGGCCGAGGTTGACCACCTCTCCCCCGGCGAGCACGCAGGACTCGACGGAGATCAGCTCGCCGGTGACGAACTCCTCGATGACGATCTCCGGGATGCGCACGACGCCGCGCCCGTAGTCGGCGACCTGGGCCAGCTCGGCGAGGTACTCGCGCAGGTCCGCCTCGTCCTTGAGGTGCAGGACGTGGAGGCTGGCGGTGCCGTCGGAGGGCTTGGCCACGCAGGGGAAGCCGACCTCGCGGACGGCGGCCTCCACCTCGGCCGGGTCGGTGGCCACCGCGAAGCGCGGCTGGCGGATGCCGGTGCCGGCCAGGGTGGTGCGGGTCAGGTGCTTGTGCCGGGCGTTGCGGGCGCCGTCGACGCTCATGCCGGGCAGGCCGAGCGCCTCGGCGACGGCGGCGGTGTGCACGGTGTGGTACTCGCTGTACGTGGTGACGCCGTGGATCGGCTTGGCCTCGTGCAGCCGCCGCGCCAGGTCGGTCAGCTCGTCGAGGGAGAAGGCCTGCTCGCTCTTGACGACCTGGCAGTTCGGGTGGGCGTAGGCGGCCTCGGTCAGCGGCGAGACGCTGAGGTAGAAGTCGGGGTCGACCGAGACCAGGGTGACGTCGTGGCCCAGTTCCAGGGCGTTCGCGATACCGGCGATCCCGTTCGGGTTGCACTCGATCATGAGGATGTGCATGGCTGTGCTCCT
The DNA here is from genome assembly GCF_053598475.1 of Kitasatospora sp. NPDC001119. Classification (NCBI taxonomy): domain Bacteria; kingdom Bacillati; phylum Actinomycetota; class Actinomycetes; order Kitasatosporales; family Streptomycetaceae; genus Kitasatospora; species Kitasatospora sp. NPDC001119. Next base: position 47,326 of record NZ_JBSFKI010000041.1, on the reverse strand, counting down.
TTTCGGACTGTGGCGGATCAGGGGATGACGGGGGGCGGGGGCGCGGCGGACGCGGGCCCCGGCGGCTCAGCGGACGCAGGCTCCGGAGGCGGCCGGCAGCCGGCCGGCGCCGGCCCGGGCCACCGCGGCGAGCACGGCGGGCAGCGAGAGCCCGACCGCGGCCATGACCTCCTCGTGGTCGCCGCCGGTGGACGGCCAGGTCAGGTCCGCGCTCGCCGCGGTGACCTCGCACCCGGGCATCAGCAGCGCGAGGGCCTCGGCCGCCCCGCCCTGGGCGCGGTGCTCCTCGACCACGACGAACCGCCGGTGGTGGCGGGAGAGTTCGGCCGCGGCGCGGGCCAGGTTCGGGTGGTCCAGGTAGACCAGGTGGGCGTGGCCGGTGCCGGGGCGGGCCTCCCGCGCGGCCAGCGCCAGGCGGGTGCCCTCCTCGCCGACCGACACCAGGCAGACCTCGCCCGGCTCGGCCCGGGACTCCCAGGTGACCAGCGGCGCCCGCTCGCCCTCCCGGTCGAGCGAGCGGTACTGGGCGTTGCGCCCGGTGCGGATGTAGTGCGGTCGGCCGGAGCGCACGGCCTCGCGGACCACCGCGCGCATCTCCGCCTCCCCGTAGGGGGCGGCGATGACCACGCCCGGGATGCTGCGCAGGACGGCGAGGTCCTCCAGGCAGTGGTGGGTGGTGCCGAACCAGGCGCCGGAGACGCCCGCGTACGGCGCCACCACGGTGACCCCGGCGTTCAGGTAGCCCAGCGTCAGCTTGAGGCTCTCCGCCGCGCGCAGCGCCGCGAAGGGCGCGAAGGTGCTGACGAAGGGCTTGTACCCGCCCGCGGCGAGGCCCGCCGCCATGTCGACCATGGCGCCCTCGGCGATGCCGAGGTTGAAGAAGCGGTCGGGGTGGGCGGCCTGGAACGGGTGGCCCTTGCCGCCGAGGTCCGCCTCCAGGCAGAGGATGGTGTCGTCCTCGGCGGCGAGCCCGGTCAGCTCGTCGCGGTAGGCGTCACGGCCCGAGAGGGTCATCGGATCGCTCGCTTCCACTTGGCGGCGCGCGTGGCGTCGATGGTCACGTAGTGGGAGCCGGCCTTGCCCTCCACGGCGGGCACGCCCTTCCCCTTGACGGTGTTCGCGATGACGGCCAGCGGCCTGCGGGCCCCGGCCCGGTCCCCGGCGAGCAGCCCGGTGAGCGCCGCCAGGTCGTGCCCGTCGGTCTCGGCGACCTCGAACCCGAAGGCGGCGAACCGCTCGGCGAGCCGGGGCAGCGGCGAGATGTCGGCCACCATGCCGTCGTTCTGGCCGCCGTTGCGGTCGACCACCAGCACGAAGTTGCCCAGCTCCTGGGCCACGGCGACCTGGCAGGTCTCCCAGACCAGGCCCTCCTGGAGCTCGCCGTCGCCCGCGACGGCGATGCCGAGTCCGCTCCGGCCGCCGATCCGGCGGGCCATCGCCCAGCCGGCGGCGTACGGGACGCCGTGGCCGAGGCTCCCGGTGGGGAAGCGCACGCCCGGGACCTTGGGGCCCGGGTGGCCGGTGAACGGCTCGCCCGCCAGGCCGTAGCGCGGTGTCGGGTCCTCCGGGAGGACGCCGCTGACGTGCAGGGCCGCGTAGAGCCCGGCGGCGGCGTGGCCCTTGCTGAGCACGACCTCCGTACCGTCCCCGGCCGAGGCCCGGTGCAGCGCGGCGATCAGGATGTCCAGGACGGACAGGCTGCCGCCGAGGTGGCAGCCGCGCGGCCCGGCGGCCATGTCGACCACCAGCCGGCGGGCCCGTACGGCCCGGTCGGCCAGGGTGGCCAGCAGGTCGTCCCCGGTCTGCGGCGGGGCGAGCAGGGTGCTCATCGACGGCTCCCCTTGGGCAGGGCGAACCACCGGTTGACGGCGTCCGCGAGCAGCGAGCGGGCGGTGCGGTACTCCATGGCGCCGATCCGCTCCTCGTCGGTGTGGTCCAGCGAGGAGTCGCCGGGGCCGTACGCGACCATCGGCACGTCCCGCCAGGTGGTGGCCAGGGTGTTCATGTCCGAGGTGCCCTTCTTCACGACGAAGCGGGGCCGGATGCCGGTGTCCGCGAAGGCCCGGCTGAAGACCTTGACCAGGGAGCTGGAGCGGCCTCCGACGTACCCGGGGGTGGCCCGCAGCACCTCGATCTCCACCCCGGGCCGGACCTGGTCGAGCGCGGCCGAGCGCAGCGCGTCGAGGTCGGCCGTGGGCGGCACCCGGAAGTTGAGGATCCCGGTGGCGTGGTGGTGCTCGCGCCCGGTCCGGCTGCTGATCTCGATGACCGCGCTCAGCGCGTCGGTCGCGTGGGCCAGCACGGCCGTCCGGATGCCGCCGAGCGCCTCGATCAGCAGGTCGGGGGCGGAGACCGCGTCCTGTCCGGCCGAGTGGCCGCTGGACACCGAGGCGGTCACCTTGAGCTTGAAGAGCCCGAAGTAGCCGAGCGTCAGCTTCTCCGAGCCGCTGGGCTCGCCGATGACGACCGCGTCGGCCGGGTAGTGGTCGCGGACGTGGAACGCGCCCTTGGAGGAGGAGATCTCCTCCTCGACCGCGCCGACCACGCACAGCTGGCCGTCCTCCGGGATGTCCGCGTGCGCGAGCACCTCCAGGAAGTTGGCCAGGCAGCCCTTGGCGTCCACGCTGCCGCGGCCCCACAGTTCGCCCTCGCGCCACTCGGCCGGCCAGCGGTGCGGCACGGTGTCGAGGTGGCCGAGGAGGAGCAGCCGGCGGGGCCCGATGCCGCGGCTGGCGACGAGGTTGCCCGCCTCGTCGACGGCGGCGTCCATGCCGCGCTCGCGGCACCACTCGGCCAGCAGGGTGGCGAGTTCGGCCTCGTCACCGGAGACCGAGGGCACCGAGACCACCCGGGTCAGCAGGCTCAGGTCGGCGGAGGGCTCGCGCACCCGCCAGAACCTGGTCCAGTTGGCCGGCTCGGACATGGTGTGCGGCCCGGTGATGGCCACGTCGGCGCTGCCCTCCAGGGCGATCTCGGCCGCGCGGACCTTCTGCCGCATGCGCCCCGCGGCGTACCGCGCTCCGTCGCCCGGGTAGGCGTCGGCCAGCGTGGAGCGCGGGTCGTCCTTGTCCGTCAGCAGTCCGGCGGTGCCGGTGACCAGCCGCAGATGGTCGGCGTCCAGCGCGTTGGCGAGGACCGCCGCGAGCACGTCGGCGTCCACGTTGAGCGGGGCGCCGCCGTCCGGGTCGGCGACCGGCGCGGACAGGCAGACCAGGTCGTACGTGTCGAGCAGGGCGTTCAGCCGGGCGGTGTCCACCTGGGCGGGCACGCCGGCCCGGTGGTCGCGGACCACGATCGGCCGGCCCTCGGCGGACAGCGCCTTGAGCGGCCGGTTGGCCCGGCCGGTCACCAGGGCGCCGCGCGCCGCGACGGCGGTGAAGACGCCGAGCCCGAGGGCCCGGGCCTCCCGCTCCACGGCGGGCAGGGTGACCCGCTCGTAGGCGTCGACCAGGTGGGTCATCTCCTCGGGCGGGCAGTAGCGCACCTCGTCGCCGTTGGCGAGCCGCAGCTGCGGCATCGGGCGGGCGATCGCGCGGTAGTGGGCCTCGATGCCGGTGGCACCGCCGGCGACCAGGAGCACCCGGGCGCCCCGGGCCACCAGGTCGGCCAGCTCCTTGTGGATCGTGCCGTGGTCGAGCGTGGCGCTGCCGACCTTGATCACGTACAGCGGACGGCTCACGGCGACACCGCCGTGGTGGGCAGTCCGGTCGTCTCGTCCAGGCCGGAGATCAGGTTCATCGCCTGGATCGCCTGGCCGGCCGCGCCCTTGATCAGGTTGTCCAGGGCCGCCACCGCGACGCACTGGTCGCCGCGCACCGCGACCGCCACCTCGGCGACGTTCGAGCCGACGACCGCCTTGAGCATCGGGAAGTCCTGCGCCGCCTTGGGGGCCGGCCGGACCCGGACGAAGGGCTTGCCGAGGTACGCCTTGGCGTAGGCCCGCTTGACGTCCAACGCCGTGACGCCGTCCCGCAGTTCGGTGTACGCGGTGACCATGATGCCGCGCGACACGTCCAGGCTGTGGGTGGAGAACCGCAGGTCCACGGCGGCGCCGGTCAGGTCGGCGATCGCCTGCTGGACCTCCGGGGCGTGCCGGTGCCCGTGCAGCTTGTGCACCCGGATGTTGCCGCTGCGCTCGGCGTGCGGCTCGCCGCCGCCGCGACCGCTCCCGGTGGAGCCGGTCTTGGCGTCGACCACGACCCGGTCGGTCGCGAGCGAGGCGGCGAACATCGGGTAGAGCGCGTAGATGGTGGTGACGGCCATGCAGCCGGGCAGGCTGATGAACCGCTCCTGCGGGACCTCGGGGCTCAACTCCGGTATGTAGTAGGCGAAATCCTCGCTCGGCGGGTTCGCGGCCGTCCTCGGGTAGTGGGTCCGGACGTCGTCGCCGTCGCGGAGCCGGAAGTCGCCGCCCAGGTTGAGCACCCGCTTGGCGTTGTCGGCGATCAGCGGCAGCTGCTCCGGCAAGGTGCCGGTCGGCAGGCAGCCGAAGGCGACGTCGACGGGGCCGGCCTCGGCGAGCTGCGCCAGCGGCCGGAGCGTCAGCGAGCCGGCCCTGGGGTGGTTGCGCAGCCACGGGTGGACGCTGCCGACCGTGGCACCGGCGTTGCGCTCCGCGGAGAGGAACGCGAGCTCCACCCCGGGGTGTTCGAGCAGCAGCCGGATGACCTCGCCACCGGTGTAGCCGCTCGCGCCGATGACGGCGACGCGGATCTTCTGGTCAGCCAAGGCGGGCCGCCTTCTCCCACGGACGGCGGTGGTCGCCGCTCTCGACGAGCTTGCGGATGGCGTCCGGGCGCCGGGCGACCTTCCGGAAGGCGTCCGCGTAGCGCAGGATCCGCTCGTACTCGACCGGGGAGCGCAGCTCGCGGCAGAGCACCAGGGTGCTGTCGAGCATGCCCAGGGTGACCGGGAAGTCCTCCGGCCGGTGGTCGCGCACGGCGTCCGGGTTGAGCGAGAACGGGTAGCCGTTGCCGAAGCCGTCGCGGTGCCGGAACGGCAGGTGGCACGGGATCGGGGTGTTCTGCCACTCGCGGGCCGGCACGCCCTCGGCGACCAGCAGCTCGTGCACCGCCTCCTTGACGGCGTGCACCGGCAGGTCCTCCAGGCCGACGGCCTCCGGGTGCAGGGTGGTCCGGTACATGTTGTACGCGTGCACGTGCCCGTCCGGGACGTGCGGCGGCGTGAACAGGCCGGTCCCCGTCAGGGCCTCGCCGAGCAGGGCGGCGTTGCGGGCCCGGATCTCGTCGTAGTACGGCAGCCGGGCCAGCTGGCTGGTGCCGAAGGCGGCGGCCACCCAGGACATCCCGTAGTCGATGGCGTGGCGCTCCAGGTAGGCGACCGCCCGGCCGTACGCCTCCTCGGTGGCGTAGAAGGCGATGCCGCCCTCGCCGCCGAGCGGGAAGTTCTTGTCGGCCATCAGGCTCTGGCCGGCGGCGTCGCCGAAGGAGCCGGCCACCCGGTCGCCGATCTTCGCGGAGTGGGCGTGCGAGGCGTCCTCAACGAGGGCGATGCCGTGCTTGTCCGCGAGGGCGCGCAGGGCCGGCACGTCGGCGGGCAGGCCGTGGACGTGCACCGGCATGAGCGCCCTGGTCCGGGGGGTGATCGCGGCGGCCGCGGCCCGCGGGTCCATGCAGTAGGTGTCCGGGTCGATGTCGACGAACACCGGGATCGCGTGGGCGGCGACCACGGCCTGCGCGGTGGCGATGAAGGTGAACGCCGGGACGATCACCTCGTCACCGGGCTGCACGCCGGCGCCGACCAGGGCCATGTGCAGGCTGGAGGTGCCGCTGGCGGTGGGCAGGGCGTACTCGGCGCCGACGTAGGCGCGGTACGCCTCGGCGAAGTCGGCCACGACCTTGTCGGGCGACTGCCGCTGGGCGAGCATCAGGTTGAAGACGTCTTCCTTGGTGATGATCGGGAAGAGCGTGCGGCGCTGGGCCTTGGGGATCATCGCGCCGCCGCCGAGGGCGGCGAGCTCGTCGGCGAGGTCGGCTTCGGTGGGCAGGGGCAGGGGCGAGTTCGGGAAGTCGGTGATCATCAGCGTGCTCCGGAGCTTGCGGCGGCGGGGCGAGCCGCGTGGGTCAGGGCCATCCGTACGCAACCGGCCACCAGGGGGCTCAGCCGGTAGTTGAACTGCACCCCCGGCACCAGGTCCTCGTCGGCCTCCTGCTGGGTCCACATGGTGCGCAGGTCGTAGGCGCCGAAGATCTTCAGCCGCTCGGCCCGGGCCCAGAGCCGCTCGTCGTCGGTGAGCACGGCGGCGGCCGGGCCGAAGCCGAGCCCGCTCAGGTCCACCACCAGCGCGGGGGCGGTGGCTTCGGCGGTCAGCTCGTCCAGCCGGCCGGCGTTCTCGGGGGTCAGCGAGACGAGGTCGAAGGCGGCCGGGGCCTGCCCCTCGACGGTGACGCCGAGCCAGGCCAGGAAGGCCGTGGTGGCCTCGTCCGGCCCGGCCAGGGCGACGGTGTCGCCGTGGCCGATGCCCTGGCCGGCCAGGGCCGCGTGCAGGGCCCCGGTCCGGCTGTTCAGCAGGACGGCCTTGGCCCGGCCGGTCCGCTTGGTCAGCAGCCGCTCCAGGGCGGGCAGTTCACGGTCGCTCTTCTCGATGCTCATGACCACGCCCGAGGTGAGCACGCGGGCGAGCACCGTCGCGGTGTCGAACAGTTCCATGGTTCCTCTCCGGGTCACACGGCCGCGGCCGTCAGCTGCCCCGCCACGTAGGAGGCGAGGTGGCCGGCGACGTTCACTCCGTGCAGGGCGGAGGAGCGGGCGAATTCGGGGTTGGCGTTCACTTCCAGGACGAGCAGGTCACCGGTGGTCCGGTCCTCCACCAGGTCGACCCCGTAGAAGCCGGGGCCGAGGACGTCGACGATCTGGACGCAGAGCTTCTCCATCTCCGGGGTGATGTCGACGCGCCGCACCTCGGCGCCGAGGTGGGTGTTGGTGCGCCAGTCGTCCGAGACCCGTTGGATCGCCACGACCGGGGTGGTCCCGACGACGACCACGCGCAGGTCGTGGCCGGGCTTGTCGATGTACTCCTGCACGATGACGGGGAAGAGCTTCCCCGCGGCGTCGACGGACTCGCGCCCGGCGGCCCAGGCCTCCAGGCACGCGGCGTCCGCGAGCTTGGTGACACCGCGCCCCCAGGAGCCGCTGACCGGCTTGACCACCGCCGGCATGCCCAGCTCGGCGACGATCGCGCGCACCTGGTCGTAGCTGAAGGCGTGCCGGGTGTGCGGGTGGGGGATGCCGTGCCGGGCGAAGAGCAGGGCCTGCAGGCCCTTGTCGTTGCAGGTCTCGATGGTCGACGCCCGGTTGAGCGTGGTGATCCCGGCGTGTTCCAGGCGGCACGAGACGCTGATCGCGTCCCGGTGCGAGAGGTTGCGGATCAGGGCCAGGGCCGGCGGGTCGGTACGACCCGCCACCACGTCGGCCAGATCCTCCATGAGCAGTGGAGTCGCCGTCAGACCCTCCCCGCGCAACGCCCCGAGGAGGAGTTTCTCCTCGGGGCGCAGCATGGTGGCCGACAGCAGGACGCGGCCGGAGGAGGTCACTCGCCCCAGTCCTCTTCCACCTCGGGGGCCAGGTCGAGGCGGACGCCGGCCTCGGACTTCTCGACGACCTCGTGCTCCTGGCCGCAGGCCGCGCACTCGGTCACCTCGCCCCGCTCCCAGGCCTCGTCGACCTCGAAGTCGGTGTCGCACACCAGGCATTTCGGTACGGCAATCGCAGCGGTCATTTCTCTCTCCTTCTGAATGTCGGCGCGCCGATATCCGCGAAACGTGATTCGCAGCACTCCCGCAGGTCGGCGGATCGGCGCTACTGTCCAGGGGTGGCGGATTCCCGCCCGGCCGATCAGGCCCAGCCGGGGTCGCCCGGCAGGAGCGCCACGTCGCTGGCGGCAGCGGTGGGGGCGCTGCTGGGGGCGTCCGGCGCGGCGGAAACGACGATCACCGCGACGGCGGCCATAACGAAGGACGCGAGGATTCGACCCGGGAACCGCATGATCTTCATTTCCACCCCTAGATAGACCTATCCGTTCGTGCTGGGGGGTTTCCCCGCACACAGAGAGAATGCCTGGGAATGGGTCCTTGCCAGAAGAGATCCGATGGCTCAGGATCGTGCACTGCAAGATTCCGAAGGGGGTGGCACATGTGCGACATATCGGACGTCAGTGGCCCGGAGGCCCACCCCGGGCCCTGTGACGAGGGGATCACGTTCTACCGCAAGGCCGTCCTGTTGGGGAGGGCCCCGACGGCGGAGCCGCCCGCCTGCCTGACCGAGCTGGGGCTGCTGACGGCGGCGCTGGGCGACCCCTCGGTCCTGGTGCCGGTCCCGCCCGAGGTCGCGACCACGGCGCTGCTGCACCCGATGGAGCAGCAGATCCTCGAACAGCAGCAGCAGGTGGCCGCGATCCGGACCGCCATGTCCCAGGTCGAGAGCGTCTACCGGACGCTGCGCCGGGAGGGCCGGGACAACGTCCAGCGGCTCAGCGGCGCGGCGGTCATCGCCGCCGCGGTGGCCGAGACGACCCAGGCGACCGAGCGGGAGCTGCTCACCGCGCACCCGGGCGGCAGCCGGCCGACCGACGTCCTCGCCAGATCGCTGGTCCTCGCCCTGGACGCGCAGAAGCGGGGCGTCCGCCAGCGCACGCTCTACCAGCACTCCGTCCGGGCGCACTACCCGACGCTGGACTACATCAAGGCCGTCACCGAGGCCGGCATCGAGGTGCGGACCGTCGACGAGGTCTTCGACCGGCTCATCATCTGCGACCGCTCGGTGGCGTTCATCCCCGACAAGGAGCTCGAACACCACAACCACGCGCTCAAGGTCACCGACCCCGGCGTGGTGCACTTCCTGGCCTCGGTCTTCGAGCACGCCTGGGAGCGGGCCGCGCCGGTCGTCTACGAGAGCGACCAGCAGCGCCCGCCGCTGCTCACCGACGAGACCCGGCTGCGGGTGCTCCAGCTCATGGTGGACGGCTACACGGACGCCGCGATCGCCAGCCGGCTCGGCATCAGCTCGCGGACCGTGGCGAGCCACCTCAAGCGGGTGTCGGAGATCCTCGGCAGCAACAGCCGGGCCCAGCTCGCCTACCTGACGGCGCAGAGCGGCATCCTGGACGGCTCCCCGCCGCCCGCCCGGCAGCTCCGGGGCCCGCACGAGCAGCCGGCCGGGCCGACCGGCCCCACGGCGTAGCAGGGCCCGCCGCGGGGGCGTCCGCGGCGGGCCCTGGGTACGGGGAGGGGGGAGCGGTCAGTCGCGGCTCAGGCCGCGGTCCAGCGCGGCGATCGCGCTGCCCCGGGCGTCGTCGCCGTCCAGCGACCAGACCATCACCCCGGCCAGGTCGTTCCAGCGCGTGTACCGCGCCTTCTGGGTGAGCACCTCGGCGGTGTCGTAGCTGTAGAACGTGGTGCCGTCGTACTTCCAGGACGCGCCGTGGTCGCGGTCCAGGTAGACCTTGCCCGGCAGCGCGTTGATCTCCTGGTACGAGTGGTCGGGCGCGGACGCGGTGGCGCTCTGGAAGAGCCCGCCGCGCTTGCCGGGGGCGACGCCGGTCCAGCCGTGGCCGTACAGCGGGGCGCCGAGGACCAGCTGCTCGGCGGGCAGGCCGCGCTCCTGGTAGTGGTCGGCGGCCTGGTCGGCACTGCGCCGGCGCGGGTCCGGGTCGGTCGGGTCGGAGTACAGCGGGGCCTGGTGGTTGGCCGGCCCCTTGCCCTCCCACGGTCCGTGCAGGTCGTAGGTCATCAGGTTCAGCCAGTCCACCGACTCGCTCAGCTGCGGCAGTTCGAGCCGGTCGGCGACCGTCTCGTTGGCGGCCACGGCGGCGGTCAGCAGGTACTTCTTGCCCTTCCGGCCGCTCAGCGCGTCCAGCTGGTCGCGGAACTCCTGCATCAGCAGCGTGAAGTTGTGCCCGTCCTCGGGGCGGACCACGTTGCCCGCGTCCCCGCCGCCGCCCGGGTACTCCCAGTCGATGTCGATGCCGTCGAAGACGCCCGCGGCGGCGCCCTTGCCGCCCTCCGGGGAGTCCGCCAGGACCGGCAGGTCGCCTTTGACGTAGAGGTCGATGCAGGAGGAGACGAACTTCTTGCGGGCCTCGTCGGTGGCGGCCGCGTCGGAGAAGTACTTGGACCAGGACCAGCCGCCCAGCGAGATGACCGTGCGCAGCTGGGGGTTCTTCGCCTTGAGCTTGCGCAGCTGGTTGAGGTGGCCCTTCAGCTTCTGGCCCGGGGCGTCGGCCACGCCGTCCACCGACTCGGCGGCGGAGAAGGAGCGCTGGTAGTCGTTGCGGGCGTCGCCCTGGCCGGCCTCGTTGCTCTCGAAGCAGGTGCCCTCGGCGGAGACGTTGCCGAAGGCGTAGTTGATGACGGTGAGCCTGGCCGCCTGGCCGGACTCCTGGACCCTCTTCGCGGAGCTGTCGGCGCCCCACTGGGTGAAGTAGCCGACCCGTTGGCCCTTCAGCTTCGGGCCGTGCCGTCCGTCGGCGGCGTTGGCGGTGGCGGGGGCGGCGAGCAGCGCGGCGACGGTGGCGGCGGCGAGCAGGGCTGAGGCGCGAGTGGGCATACCGGACCTGTTCTCTGAAGCGGCGTCAAATGGTCTGGACCAGATGGCACAGAGGTTTAGTCCATCCGCCGTTCACCGCACAAGGGGGCGACCGCAACCGGCGCAGTATGCAAAAAGCTGGTGCGAGAAGCCGTCGCAAAAAAGAGGAGGCCGGACCGCGGGATGCGGTCCGGCCTCCTCAGAGGCTCATGCTCAGCCGATCAGCGAACGCAGCACGTACTGCAGGATGCCGCCGTTGCGGTAGTAGTCCGCCTCACCGGGGGTGTCGATGCGGACGACCGCGTCGAACTCCTTGTCACCGGCCTTGACCTTGACGGTCTTCGGGGTGCGGCCCTCGTTGAGCTCGGTCACGCCGGTGAAGGAGAAGGTCTCCTCGCCGGTCAGGCCGAGGGACTCGGCGTTCTCGCCCTCCGGGAACTGCAGCGGCAGGACGCCCATGCCGATCAGGTTCGAGCGGTGGATGCGCTCGTACGACTCGGCGATGACGGCCTTGACGCCCAGCAGCGCGGTGCCCTTGGCGGCCCAGTCGCGGGACGAACCGGAGCCGTACTCCTTGCCGGCCAGGACGACCAGCGGGACGCCGGCGGCCTGGTAGTTCTGCGAGGCGTCGTAGATGAACGACACCGGCGCGTCGGCCTGGGTGAAGTCGCGGGTGTAGCCGCCCTCGGTGCCCGGCGCGATCTGGTTGCGCAGGCGGATGTTGGCGAAGGTGCCGCGGATCATCACCTCGTGGTTGCCACGACGGGAACCGTAGGAGTTGAAGTCGCGCTTCTCGACACCGTTGGCGGTCAGGTACTGCGCCGCCGGGGTGCCCGGCTTGATGTTGCCGGCCGGGGAGATGTGGTCGGTGGTGACCGAGTCGCCCAGCTTGGCCAGGACGCGGGCGCCGGCGATGTCGGTCACCGGGCTCGGGGTCTTGGCCATGCCCTCGAAGTACGGGGGCTTGCGGACGTAGGTGGACTCGGCGTCCCACTCGAAGGTGTTGCCGGTCGGGACCGGGAGCGACTGCCAGCGGTGGTCGCCGGCGAAGACGTCCTGGTAGCCCTTGTCGAACATGGCCTCGTCGATGGAGCCGGCGACGGTGTCGGCGACCTCCTGCTCCGACGGCCAGATGTCGGCGAGGAACACGTCGTTGCCGTCGGCGTCCTGGCCCAGGGCGTCCCGGGTGATGTCGATGTTCATGTTGCCGGCGAGGGCGTAGGCGACCACCAGCGGCGGGGAGGCCAGGTAGTTCATCTTGACGTCCGGGTTGATCCGGCCCTCGAAGTTGCGGTTGCCGGAGAGCACCGAGACGACCGCGAGGTCGGCCTCGTTGACGGCGGCCGAGACCTCCTCGGGCAGCGGGCCCGAGTTGCCGATGCAGGTGACGCAGCCGTAGCCGACCAGGTTGAAGCCCAGCTTCTCCATGTACGGGAGCAGGCCGGCCTTCTCGTAGTAGTCCATGACGACCTTGGAGCCCGGCGCCAGGGTGGTCTTGACCCAGGGCTTGACGTGCAGGCCCTTCTCCACGGCCTTCTTCGCCAGCAGGGCGGCGCCCAGCATGACGGAGGGGTTGGAGGTGTTGGTGCAGGAGGTGATCGAGGCGATCACGACCGCGCCGTTGTCGATCTCGTAGGACGAGCCGTCGGGGGCGGTGACGGCGGTCGGCTTCGAGGCCTCGGCGGAGTAGGTCGGCAGCGCCTCGGCGAACCGCTCGGCGGCCTCGGCCAGGATCACGCGGTCCTGCGGGCGCTTCGGGCCGGAGATCGACGGGACGACGGTGGAGACGTCCAGCTCGAGGTACTCGGAGTAGACCGGCTCGTGCGACGGGTTGTGCCAGAGACCCTGCTCCTTGGCGTACGCCTCGACCAGGGCGAGCTGCTGCTCGTCGCGGCCGGTGAGCTTCAGGTAGTTGATGGTCTCGGCGTCGATCGGGAAGATCGCGCAGGTCGAGCCGAACTCCGGCGACATGTTGCCGATGGTGGCGCGGTTGGCCAGCGGGATGGAGCCGATGCCGTCGCCGTAGAACTCGACGAACTTGCCGACCACACCGTGCTTGCGCAGCATCTCGGTGATGGTGAGCACCAGGTCGGTGGCGGTGGTGCCGGCCGGCAGCTCGCCGGTCAGCTTGAAGCCGACGACGCGCGGGATCAGCATGGAGACCGGCTGGCCGAGCATCGCGGCCTCGGCCTCGATGCCGCCGACGCCCCAGCCCAGCACGCCCAGGCCGTTGACCATGGTGGTGTGCGAGTCGGTGCCGACGCAGGTGTCCGGGTAGGCCTGGCCGCCGCGGACCATGACGGTGCGGGCCAGGTGCTCGATGTTCACCTGGTGGACGATGCCGGTGCCCGGCGGGACGACCTTGAACTCGTCGAAGGCGGTCTGGCCCCAGCGCAGGAACTGGTAGCGCTCCTTGTTGCGGCCGTACTCGATCTCGACGTTCTGGGTGAACGCGTCCTTGGTGCCGAACTTGTCGGCGATGACCGAGTGGTCGATGACCAGCTCGGCCGGGGCCAGCGGGTTGATCTTGGCCGGGTCGCCGCCCAGCTCCTTGACGGCCTCACGCATGGTGGCGAGGTCGACCACGCACGGCACACCGGTGAAGTCCTGCATGATCACGCGGGCCGGGGTGAACTGGATCTCCTGGCTCGGCTGGGCGTTCTCGTCCCAGTTGCCGAGGGCGCGGATGTGGTCGGCGGTGATGTTCGCGCCGTCCTCCGTGCGGAGCAGGTTCTCCAGCAGCACCTTGAGGCTGTACGGCAGCCGAGCGGAACCCTCGACGGCGGAGAGCTTGAAGATCTCGTACGACTCGTCGCCCACCTGCAGCGAGCTGCGGGCGTCGAAGCTGTTCGCGGACACGACTGACTCCTTCTGGGTGCTTCGTGCGGTATCCGGCCGTCACGCGGTGGTAAGGTCAGCCTTACTTAGGCTTGCCTTGCCCGCATCGCCGGCGAGCGCCTCTCGGCAAGTATCTTGATGTCGAGATATATCCTAGGCGGCAGTTATCTCGATGTCGAGATAAACCATAGTGCATGCCTCGGCACACCGATCGTCCGGGCCGCACCGCTCGCGCTCCGGCCTCTTCGGCCGGACCGCACCGGCCACGACGGCGGCCGCCGTCAGCGGCACCACCACTAGCTCACCACCGGAACCGCCGGTCGGCGAGGGGGCGGCGTCGGCCGGCGGGGCCGTCCGCACTCTTTCCCCTCTGTTCGCGCCCGGTTCGCGTCCGGACCCGGTTCACCCCCGCGCCCGGACGGGTGTGGCGGCTCGCCCGCACGGGGTCCGGTGCGGGGTCCGGTCGGGGTCCGGCGCGGGGTCCGGCGCGGGGTCTGGTGCGGGGTCCGGCGCGGGGTCTGGTGCGGGGTCCGGCGCGGGGTCTGGTGCGGGGTCTGGTGCGGGCCGTCCGCCTGACGCACCGGGGTCCCGGGAGCCCGGAGCGGTGTCCTCCGGGCCGGGGCGCCGTTAGCAGGGGGACCCCCGTCGCCCCGCCCCCGGAAGGCCCGACCGATGACCGCTCCGCTCGCCGCCGCCCTGCTGCCGCTGGCCCTGCTCGCCCCCGCCGCCTCACCGGTCTCGGTCGTCGAGGCCGACTTCGACCCGGCCACCGCCTTCGTCCCCCCGGCGGCGATCAGCTACGCGAGCGACCTGGTGCCGTACGGCGCCCACGTCCGGATCGTCACCGACCGCTCGGTACCCGGGCGGACGGTGCTCACCCTGAAGGCCTCCGGACTCGCCCCCGGCCACGAGTTTCCCGCACACCTGCACACCGGCCGCTGCGGGGCCGACCCGGCCTCCTCGGGGCCGCACTACCAGGACGAGGTCGACCCGGTGCAGCCGTCCACCGACCCGGCGTACGCCAACGAGCGCAACGAGCTGCGACTGGCGCTGCGCACCGACGGGCGGGGCCGGGGCAGCGCCACCACCGTGGTGGGCTGGCAGCCGCGACCGGGCGAGGCGCGCTCGCTGGTGCTGCACGCGGGCACCCCGGCCGGCCCGCACGCGGCGGGCGACCGGGTGGCCTGCGTGAGGCTGGACGGCTGAGCCGCGCGGCCGCCGGGGCGGGCCCCAGGAGCGGGCACCCAGGAGCCGGTGCTTCAGGAGCCGAGGGTGGCGACCAGCACCGCCTTGATGGTGTGCAGCCGGTTCTCGGCCTGGTCGAACACGATGGAGTGGGCCGACTCGAACAGCTCGTCAGTGCACTCCAGCTCGGTCATGCCGGTCGCCTCGTGCATCTGCCGCCCGACCGCCGTGCCGAGGTCGTGGAAGGCCGGCAGGCAGTGCAGGAACTTCACGTCCGGGTTGCCGGTGGCCCGGACGGTGTCCATGGAGACCTGGTACGGCTTGAGCAGCTCGATCCGCTCGGCCCAGACCTCCTTGGGCTCGCCCATCGAGACCCAGACGTCGGTGTAGAGGAAGTCGGCGCCGGCCACGCCCTCGGCCACGTCCTCGGTCAGGGTGATCCGGGCGCCGGTCGTCCCGGCCAGGGCCTTCGCCGACTCCTGCACCTCCTCGGTCGGCCAGAGCGCGCGCGGGGCGACGATCCGGATGTCCATGCCGAGCAGGGCGCCGGTGATCAGCAGCGAGTTGCCCATGTTGGAGCGGGCGTCGCCGAGGTAGGCGAGCGCGACCTCCGGCAGCGGCTTGGCGGTGTGCTCGGTGACGGTGAGCACGTCGGCCAGCATCTGGGTGGGGTGCCACTCGTCGGTCAGGCCGTTCCAGACCGGGACGCCGGCGAACTCGGCCAGCTCCTCGACGATCTCCTGGCCGTGGCCGCGGTACTCGATGCCGTCGAACATCCGGCCGAGCACCCGGGCGGTGTCCTTGACGGACTCCTTGTGGCCGATCTGCGAGCCCGCCGGGTCCAGGTAGGTGGTGGTGGCGCCCTGGTCGTGGGCGGCGACCTCGAAGGCGCAGCGGGTGCGGGTGGAGGTCTTCTCGAAGATCAGCGCGATGTTCTTGCCGCGCAGCCGGGGCTGCTCGGTGCCCGCGTACTTCGCCGCCTTGAGCGTGGCGGCGAGGTCCACCAGGAAGCGGAACTCCTGGGGCGTGAAGTCGAGCTCCTTGAGGAAGTGCCTGTTCCGGAGGTTGAAGGCCATGCCGGGCTCCTGGGGTGACGGGACTGACGGACTGCGGAAAGCGGCAAGTCTATACGATACTCGGAATTTATATACGGAGCTGGGCGGAGGAGGGGCGCCCACGGGGGCTCCGTCGGTTCCGTGGGCCCCCTACTCGTGGGCTCCGTAGGCTCCCCTCCTCTGCCTCCGCCGCCGTCACAGCCGCGGGTCGACCGGCTCCGACTCCAGCGCGAGCACCGCGAAGACCGGCTCGTGCACCCGCCACAGCGGCTCCCCCGCCGCCAGCCGGTCCAGCGCCTCCAGGCCCAGCGCGTACTCGCGCAGCGCCAGCGAGCGCTTGTGGCCCAGCGCGCGCAGGCGCAGCCGGTCGAGGTGCTCGGTGTAGTCCGGGCCGTAGACGATCCGCAGGTACTCCCGGCCGCGCACCTTCACCCCGGGCTGCACCAGGCCGCCCGGCCGGCCCTTGCCGCGCGCCGTGCGCACCGGCGAGACCAGCGGCTTCACCACCATGCCCTCGCCGCCCGCCTCGGTCAGCTCCTCCCACCAGGCGGTGGCGGCGGCCATCGAGGCCTCGTCCTCGGTGTCCACCAGGATCCGACGGGTGCGCTGCAGCAGGGGCCCCTCACGGCGCTCCGGCTCCTCCGTGCCGGTCCCCCCGGCCGGGCCGGCGGTGTCGGTCCCGTCGATCCCGTCGGTCTCGTCGGTCTCGTCGGTCTCGTCGGCGGCGGCCAGGCGGTCGATCCAGGCCAGGTGTTCGTCGTGCGGGCGCACGGCGAGGTTCGCCCCCTCGGCCGCGAGCAGCTGGAACGGCGCGAGCCGGATGCCCGACAGGCCCTCGGTCGGCCAGCAGTAGCGCCGGTACGCCTCGGTGAACGCCCGCGCGTCGGCCGCGCGCTGCCGCTGGCGGTCGGTCAGCCGGGCCAGGTCCAGGCCGCGCCCGGCCGCCCGCTCCAGCGCGGACAGCACCTCCGGCAGGGCGGCGCCCGCCGCCGCGCCGACCGCCGCGTACTGGCGGCGCAGCAGCTCCACCGCCTTCAGCGACCAGGGCATCAGCTCGGCGTCCAGCAGCAGCCAGTCGGTGGCCAGCTCCTCGAACAGCCCGGCGCGCTCGGCGGCCGCCCGGACCCGGTCGAGCACGGCGCCGGTCAGCTCCTCGTCGGCGAGGAAGGCGCGGCCGGTCCGGGTCCAGATCGCGCCGGGGCCGGCCACGCCGAAGCGGCGCTCCAGCGCGGCCCCGTCCCGGGCCACCAGCAGCACCGCGCGCGAGCCCATGTGCTTCTCCTCGCAGACCAGGTGCCGCACGCCGTCCGCCCGGTAGCCGAGGAAGGCCTCCTCCGGGTGCTCCAGGTAGCCGTCCCGGCGGGACGTGGCGCTCGGTGCCATGGTCGGCGGCAGGTAGGCGAGCAGCCGCGGGTCCAGCGCGAAGCGGCTCATCACCTCCAGCGCGGCGGCCGCGTTCTCCTCCCGGACGGCCACCCGCCCGTGCAGCCCGGTCTCGACGGTCCGGCGCCCGGCCACGTCGCCGAGATCCAGCGGACGGCCCTCGCGGGCGCCCGGCGCGTCGGTGATCAGCGGGCGCACCGGGGCGTACCACTCGCGCTCGGCCTCGACGCCCACCAGCTCGCGCTCCGGATAGCGCAGCGCGGTCAGGCTGCCGCCGAAGACGCAGCCGGTGTCCAGGCAGACGGTGTTGTTGACGAAGCTCGCGGCCGGCACCGGGGTGTGGCCGTAGACCACCAGCGCCCGGCCCCGGTACTCCTCCGCCCACGGGTAGCGCACCGGCAGCCCGTACTCGTCGGTCTCGCCGGTGGTCTCCCCGTACAGCGCGTGCGAGCGGACCCGGCCGGAGTTGCGGCCGTGGTACCGCTCCGGCAGGCCTGCGTGGCAGACCACCAGGGCGCCGCCGTCCAGCAGGTAGTGGCTGACCAGGCCGCGCATGAACGCTCGGACCTCGGCCCGGAACTCCTCGCTCTCCCCTGCCAGCTGGTCCAGCGACTCCTGGAGGCCGTAGGCGACGTTGACCTTCTTGCCGTCCATCGCCCGGCCGAGCTTGTTCTCGTGGTTGCCCGGCACGCAGAGCGCGTGGCCGGCCGCCACCATGCCCATCACCAGGCGCAGCACGCCCGGGGTGTCGGGGCCGCGGTCGACCAGGTCGCCGACGAAGACGGCGGTGCGGCCCGCCGGGTGCGCGGCGTCCACCGGGCGGCCCCCGGCGTCCCGGGTCAGGGTGTAGCCGAGCCGGGTCAGCAGGGTCTCCAGCTCGGAGCGGCAGCCGTGGATGTCGCCGACGATGTCGAACGGGCCGGTGAGGTGGCGCAGGTCGTTGTAGCGCTTCTCCAGCTCGATCCCGGCGGCCGCCACCTCGGCCTCGCCGCGCAGGACGTGCACCTTGCGGAAGCCCTCGCGCTCCAGCCCCCGGAGGGAGCGGCGCAGCTCCCGGTGCTGGCGGGGGATCACATGGGCCGGCAGCTGCCGGTCCGGGCGGGAGCGGTTGCGCTCGGCGCACACCCCCGGCGGGACGTCCAGGACGATCGCGATCGGCAGCACGTCGTGCTCGCGGGCGATCTCGACCAGCCGACGGCGGGCCTCGGGCTGGACGTTGGTGGCGTCCACGACGGTCAGCCGGCCGGCCGCCAGGCGCTTGCCGACGATGTAGTACAGGACGTCGAAGGCCTCGGCGGAGGCGGACTGGTCGTTCTCGTCGTCGGCGACCAGGCCGCGGCAGAAGTCGGAGGAGACCACCTGGGTGGGCAGGAAGTGGCGGCGGGCGAAGGTGGACTTGCCCGCGCCGCTGGTGCCGACCAGGACGACGAGGGAGACGTCGGTGACGGGCAGGCGGCGCGGGGCGGTGCTCTCCGCGCGGTCCTGGTCCCGGCTCTCGCCGGGGGTGTCGGTCGGGTCATCGGTCATCGGGGCTAGCCTCCTTCGGGCGTCGCGGTCGTGATGGGCACGGTGGTCACGGTGGGTGCCGGGGTCGTGGTGGATCCCGGGGTCGTGGTGGATCCCGGGGTCGTGGTGGCCACGGGCGTCGGCGTCGTGGTGAACAGGGCCAGCTGGCTCGGGGCGCCGACCTCCTCGTCCTCCGGGCCGACCGGGCGCAGCTCCACGGTGTAGCCGTACGCGGCCGCGACCTTCCCGGCCCAGGCCCGGAACTCGGCCCGGGACCACTCGAAGCGGTGGTCGGCGTTCCGGACGGCGCCCGCCGGCAGGCTCTCCCAGCGGACGTTGTACTCGGCGTTCGGCGTGGTGACCACGACCGCCCTCGGCCGGGCGGCGCCGAACACCGCGTACTCCAGCGCGGGCAGCCGCGGCAGGTCCAGGTGCTCGATCACCTCGCACAGCACCGCCGCGTCGAAGCCCTTGAGCCGGGCGTCGGTGTAGGTGAGCGCTCCCTGCGCCAACGTCACCCGGGCCGCCTGACGCTCCGGCATCCGCTCCAGGCCCAGCCTGCGCCCCGCCGACCGCAGCGCCCGGGCGGAGACGTCCACGCCGAGGATTCCGGTGAACCGGGCGTCCTTGAGCAGTTCGCCGATCAACTCGCCCTGGCCGCAGCCGAGATCGGCGACGCGGGCGGCACCGGTCTCGCGCAGCGCGGCGAGGATCGCGGTGCGGCGCTGCTCGGCGAGCGAGGGCTGCCGGGGCTCCGGATCGTCCCGCGCCTCCTCCTCGGACCGGTCGTCGACCGCGTTGTCGATCTCCTCGACCTCGCGGTCGTCGGCCTCCGCCAGCCGGGCCAGCTCCAGGCGCTCCATCGCGGCGCGGGTCAGCGACCAGCGGCGGGCCAGGTAGCGGCGGGTGATCAGGGCGCGCTCGGGGTGGGCCGCCAGCCAGCCCTGACCGGCCGCGAGCAGCTTGTCCACCTCGTCCGGGGCGACCCAGTAGTGCTTGGCGCCGTCCAGCACCGGCAGCAGCACGTACAACTGCTGGAGCGCGTCGGCGAGCCGGACCGTCCCGGAGGAGAGCACGATCCGGACGTAGCGGGACTCGCCCCACTCGGGGAACGACTCGTCCAGCGGGACCGCCGTCGCCTCGACCCGCCAGCCCAGCGGCTCGAACAGCCGGACCACCAGGGCCGGGCCGCCGCCCCCGCCCGCACCGTTCGCGGGCACGGCGGGCAGCTCGATCCGCAGGGGGCGGGCCCGCCCGGGCAGTTCGGGCCGGGCCGGGCAGTCGCCCTTCATCGCGGACCGGAACACCGTCCGCAGCGCCACCGCGAGCAGCGAGGAGGCGGCGTACGGGCGGTCGTTGACGTACTGGGCGAGCGCGAAGTCGGGCGAGCCGCCGCGCCCCCTGCCGTCGCCCCGGCCCTTGCGGACCAGCGCGATCGGGTCGACGTCCAGCAGCAGCGCCGCCGTGCAGACCTCGTCCCCCGCCTCGGGGTAGAAGACGTGGGCCTCACCGTGCGACGTGGTGAACCGCTGGACCTTGTCGGGGTGCTTGTGCAGCAGGAACCCGAGGTCCGTGGCCGGGTCCTCGGCGCTGCCGGTGGTGGAGATCGACATGAACACCCGCTGAAGTATTGCCCAGCGCCCGAACGCCGGGCACCGGGTTTTCCCGCCCCGCGGGCCGCCGACCGGCGCGTTCGCCGGGCGCGTCCGCCCGGTGGGCGTGTTCGGCACCGGGGCCCCGCATTGGTTAACGTGCACGGTGTGACTGCTGAATCCACCTCGCTCGAATCCACCTCCCCGGCGAACGGCGCCGTGGCCACCGGTCTGGCCACCATCGCCGCCGACGGCACCGTCCTCGACACCTGGTTCCCCGCCCCCGTGCTGGCCGCCGAGCCCGGCCCGGCCGGCACCGTCCGTCTGACCGCCGAGCAGGCCGAGGCCGAGCTCGGCGCCGGCGCGGCCGAGGCGCTGCGCGTCGACGCCCGCCGCGGCGTCGAGGTGGTCGCCGTGCGCACCACCATCGCCTCGCTGGACGAGAAGCCGCTCGACACCCACGACGTGTACCTGCGCCTGCACCTGCTCAGCCACCGCCTGGTCAAGCCGCACGGCCAGAACCTGGACGGCGTCTTCGGCCTGCTGGCCAACGTCGCCTGGACCAGCATCGGCCCCGTCCCGGTGGACAAGGTCGAGCAGGCCCGGCTCGCCGTGCGCGCCCAGGGCGGCCAGCTGGCCGTCTACGGGATCGACAAGTTCCCGCGGATGACCGACTACGTCGCCCCGACCGGTGTGCGCATCGCCCACGCCGACCGCGTCCGGCTCGGCGCCCACCTGGCCGTCGGCACCACCGTGATGCACGAGGGCTTCGTCAACTTCAACGCCGGCACGCTGGGCACCTCCATGGTCGAGGGCCGGATCAGCGCGGGCGTCGTCGTCGGCGACCACAGCGACATCGGCGGCGGCGCCTCGATCATGGGCACCCTGTCCGGCGGCGGCAAGCAGGTCGTCTCGGTCGGCGAGCGCTGCCTGCTCGGTGCCAACGCGGGCATCGGCATCTCGCTCGGCAGCGACTGCGTGGTCGAGGCCGGCCTGTACGTGACCGCCGGCACCCGGGTCACCACCCCGGACGGCACGGTGGCCAAGGCCGTCGAGCTGTCCGGCCAGGACAACCTGCTGTTCCGTCGCAACTCGCAGAGCGGCGCGGTCGAGGTCATCGCCCGCTCCGGCTCCTGGGGCGGCCTGAACGCCGACCTGCACGCCCACAACTGACCTCCGGTCGGAGGCCGTTGGGGTCCGGCGCCCGGGTGGCGCCGGACCCCGCCCGCTTCTCGGACCCCGCCCGCTTCTCGGGGGCCGGTTACCGCTCGGGGTCCGGTTACAGCCCGGCGTCCGGGTCGCGGCCCGGGCCCGCGCGGGCTTCAGGGCTTGCGGTGGCGCCCCGGTGCCTTCCCCGGCCGCCGCGCCTGGCGCCCGGGCCGCGGCGCTCCCGCGCCCTCGGCCCCGTACAGGATCCGCTGGGCGGTGGCGTAGTCCTCGGCCACCGTCTCCGGCAGCCACTGGTAGCCGTCCCAACGCACGATCAGCCTCGGTTCGCCCGGCAGCACATGGGCGCCCCGCTGCCGCCCGACCGTGAGCCGTACGACCCGCAACTGCCCGACCGGCCGCAGCCGTTGCTCCCGCCTGGCCGCCCACGACGCCAGCGGTTCCTCCTCGTCCATCGCCCCAGTCTGGCCTCCCGACGCCGTCACCCGACACCTGCGTCACCCGACCGGGCGACGCGCGTTCCAGCCCCTCCGCTCCCTCCGTTCGCACCCCGCTCCCTTCGCCGTCTCTTCGCCGTCTCTTCCGACGCTTGACGCTTCACACGCTCCTGAGGACCACCAGCCGCTGGGTGGCCCTGGTCATCGCGACGTAGCGGTCGACCGCCCCCTCGACACCCCCGCCGAACGCCTCCGGGTCGACCAGCACGACCAGGTCGAACTCCAGCCCCTTGGACAGCTCCGGGGTCAGCGACCGGACCCGCGGCCGCGCCTCGAAGCCGGGGGCACCGATCACGCAGGCGACCCCCTCGGCGTGCTCGGCGAGCCAGCCGTCCAGGACGGCGTCCAACTCCGCCACCGACCCGTGCACAACGGGGATGCCGCTGCTGCGGACGGAGGTCGGCACGTTGGCGTCCGGCAGCGCGGCCCGGATCGCGGGCTCGGCCTCGGCCATGACCTCCTCCGGCGTCCGGTAGTTGATGCTCAGCGAGGCCACCGTGCTCCGGTCGAGCCCGATCCGCTCCAGCCGCTCCTGCCAGGACTCCGTGAACCCGTGCCTGGCCTGCGCCCGGTCCCCGACGATGGTGAAGCTCCGGGACGGGCAGCGCAGCAGCAGCATCTGCCACTCCGCGTCGGTCAGCTCCTGGGCCTCGTCCACCACGATGTGCGCGAACGGCCCGGCGAGCGGCTCCGGGTCGGCACCGGGCAGGGCCGTCTCGTCGACCAGGGTGTCCTGGAGGTCGCGCCCGCGCAGCATCGTCACCGCGCCCTCGCTGTCGTCGTCGGCCTGCAGCAGGTCGCCGATGACGTCGGCCATCCGCGCGCGCTCGGCGGCGGCCGCGGCCTCCCGACGGCGCCGGCGCCGGTCCGCCTCCGGATCGCCGAGCCGCTGCCGGGCCGCGTCCAGCAGCGGCAGGTCGGACACCGTCCAGGCCTGGGGCGCGTCCTTGCGCTGGAGCCTGCGGACCTCCTCGGGGGCGAGCCAGGGCGCGCACATCCGCAGGTAGGCGGGCACCGACCAGAGGTCGCCGACCAGGTCGGCCGCGTCGATCAGCGGCCAGGCCCGGTTGAGCGTCTCGGTCAGCTCCCGGTCCTGCCGCAGCGACCGGCGGAACAGTTCGGGCGAGACCCCCGCGTCCTCGTCCAGCTTGTCCATCAGGATCGTGGCCAGCTCCTCCCAGATCTGCTCGCGGGCCTCGTTGTGCGGGGTGCCCGGGTCCGGCGCGTCGAACGCGTCGGACCAGTCCTCGGCGCTCAGCCAGAGGTCGGCCCAGTGGGTGGTGACCTCCATCCCCTCGGCGGGCGGCTCCTCGTAGAACCGGACGGCCTTCTCGATCGCCCCCACCATGTCGGCCGAGGACTTCAGGCGGGCCGTCTCGGGGTCGCTCTCGGACCCGGCCTTCGCCCCCTCGGCAACGAGGTCCCGCACGGTGCAGGTGCGCACCCCCTCCTCACCGAGGCTGGGCAGGACGTCGGCGACGTAGGCCAGGTAGGGCTGGTGCGGGCCGACGAACAGCACGCCGCCGCGCCGGTGGCCGAGCCGGGGGTCGGAGTAGAGCAGGTACGCGGAGCGGTGCAGCGCGACGACCGTCTTCCCGGTGCCCGGGCCGCCGTCCACCACCAGGGCGCCCCGGGACCCCGCCCGGATGATCGCGTCCTGGTCGGCCTGGATGGTGGCCAGCACGTCCCGCATCCGGGCCGACCGGTTGCCGCCCAGGCTCGCGATGAACGCGGACTGGTCGTCCAGCGCGGCGTGCCCCTCCAGGGCCTCGGCGCTGAACACCTCGTCCCAGTAGTCGCCGATCCGGCCGCCGGTCCAGCGGTACCGGCGCCGGCTCACCAGGCCCATCGGGTCGGCGTGGGTGGCCCCGAAGAACGGCTCGGCCGCGGGCGAGCGCCAGTCGACCAGCAGTCGGCGCCCCTCACTGTCGGTGAGGCCGAGCCGCCCGATGTACACCGGCTCCGGGTCGTCCGCGTGGACGACCCGCCCGAGGCACAGGTCCAGGCCGAAGCGGCGCAGGGCGCGCAGCCGACCGGTCAGCTTGTGCACCTCGATGTCCCGGTCCATCGCCTCCCGACCGAGGCCGCCCGGCGCGCGGCGCAGCGCGTCGAGGCGGTCGGACAGCTCCGCGATCGACTGCTCCAGGCTCTCCGCGACGGCCGCGAAGTGCCGCTCGTCCTCACCGATCAGCGCCGGGTCGGCCTTGGCGACGAGGCGGGCGGGAAGGTCGAACGCGCTGGTGGTGCGGCTGTTCATGGCATCAGCTCCGATCTGAGGCCTGCGATTGTGCGCCACCACGGGGGCCTTGCCGCAAGACCCCCCATGCGCTATACGTTGAGAGTGGCAAGGGGTGGGTTCTCCCCCGGCCAGTCTCCGGTTCGTCTCCTGCTCGTCTCCGAATCATCCCCGGCTCCTTTCCGGGCGCGCTCGACCGCGCCGCGCTCCGCACCGCCGCTCACGCCCCCGCTCCGCGCCGCCCGGTCCACCCGCACCGTCCGCGCCGCTCAGGCTCCCCGGGCCGCGCCGTGCCTAGCCGAGGCGGCGCCGCGACGGCAACCCCGGCTCACCCGGGAGGCTTACCGCACAGCGGAGTTGGACCGCATCGGGTGGTGTCCGGGTGACGGCATCCGGACCGGTTCGTTGGGTGCTACGGCGGGGGTGGGTGCCCCGGTAGCGGGCACTGCCGCCTCCCGCCGTGCGGTCCGAGCCACCGTCGGCCGCCCTACACCGCACCACCGATCCGAAGAGGTCCCGCAATGTCCGAACCATCTGCCACGCCGCAGTTCCCGAGCAGCCCGACGGGCTCGGCCGACGGCACCTCGGCCGGACCCGCCACCCCCAAGAGCCTGCTGGAGCAGATGCAGGAACTGCTCGCCTCCGTCAGCGCGGACCTCGCCGAACTCCAGGGCTCCGTCCCCGGGGGCGCCGACTCCACCGCCTATCCGACCGGCACGGACACCTCCGGTGCGTCCGAGGCCTCGGACGCACCGGGCGCCCGGTAGCCGACCACCCGGTCCTCCTCGGCCGGCCCGCCCGCACCGGGCGGGCCGCCGCCGGAGGGCGGGCTGCCGCTCGCCGCACCGCCACCGTCACCGCCCGGCGGACCGGTCTCGCCCGGAGGGCCGAGCCGGACCACCAGTAACGGCGCCCCGCCACCCGCCCGCTCGCGTTCCCGCTCCGCACCGCCGAGCGCGGCGGGCTCCGCCGCCCCGGCCCGGAGCGCCGCCGCACGCAGCCGTACCGTCAGGTCCTTGCACTCCGAGACCGCGTCCACACCGTCGATGCACGTCCAGTAGAGGCTCTCGGTGTCCGCCCCGCAGGCCAGCACCACCAGCGTCTCGCCGACCTCCTGGAGCAGCCCGTCCAGCGCTCCCAGGGCCGGCGCCAAGTCCCCCAGGTCGGTGAGCCGCGCGGCCCGGCCGCCGCTCACCAGGGCGGCCCGGACGACGGAGCGGTCCAGGCAGACCGCCGCGTGCGCCCCGGCCTCGGACAGCTGCTGCCCCAGCCCGGTGAGATCCTCGTCCTCCGACTCCGCCAGCCTGGCGCCCACCGCCTCGGTGAGCAGCGCGGCCTGCCGCGCCTCGGCCAGCACGTCCGGTACATGCCTGGCCTCGGCCAGGGCGTACCGGGCCGTCTTGATCAGTCGCAGCGCCTCCATGGCCACCGCTCCTCCCGCTCGCTGTCGCCGTCGACCCGGGCCGCCGGGAGGGGCGGTCCGCGTGGTGACGGCTGGTCACGGCGAAAGCGTGCGAGGAAGTGCGCGAGCGCGCATCCACGTTGTCAGAAGCTGTGGACAAGTCCGGGGTTGTGGATAACTTTCGTCCCTCACACAGGTTGGTCGTCCACGTCCGGGTTGACGGAGGTCGCCCCCTCGGGCGCGCGGGCCACACTCCCGGCGGCCTCGACCGCCCCCTGGTCGGCACCGCCCGCCCCCTGGTCGGCGTCGGACGCGTCCTGGCCGGCACCGCCCTCGTCCGTCGGCACCGGGAAGCGGAGCTCGTTCCGCTCGATCTTGGCCGCCAGGGCCTCCAGCGGATCCACCCCGACCGCCGTGCAGAACTGCAGCAGGTACGCCAGCACGTCCGCGACCTCGTCGTGCACCCGGTGCGCGCGCTCCGGGTCGGACATCACCGCGGCCGCCTGCTCGGGCGTCAGCCACTGGAAGATCTCCAGCAGCTCCCCCGCCTCCACGCTCAGCGCCGCCGCCAGGTTCTTCGGGGTGTGGAAGGGCTCCCACCGCCGGGCCGACGCGAAGTCCACCAACCGCTGCCGCAGGACATCCACCGTGGGCTCTGCCGGCCCCGTCACTCGTTCGCTCACCCCTCCAGGTCTACCGCATCCCGGCCCGCCGCCCCACCGCCCACCGAGGACACCCCGCCGCCGCCCGCGAATCCGGCCACCCCCGCCGACCCCGCCGGCTCCTCCGACCCGCCCCCGCCCGCTTCCGCCCCCAGGCCGACCGCCTCCCCGGCCGCCTCCCCGGCCGTCTCCCCGTCCACCGCACCAGCCGCGCCCCCGGCCGCCTCCCCGCGCCCGCCCTGGACCGGCACCCGCGCCGTCTCCGGCCGCAGCACCGTGAACCCCGAGTCCGGGTCCCGCCGGCACTCGACCAGCACCACCCCGCCCCCGGGCCCGCAACCCAGCACCTCCCGCGCCGCCGCCGGCTCCTGCAGGGCCGCGACCACCCGCAGCTGGCTGCGCTCCGCCATCTCCCGCGCCAGCCGCAGCAGCGTGCCGGTCTGCTCGACGGAGAGTCCCGCCCCCAGGTCCTCGGCCAGCACGGTGAGCTGCCGGTGCGCCCAGGGCACCTCGGCGGCCACGTCGAGGTCGAGCACCCCGGCCCCGGTCAGCAGCACCGCGGCGAAGGCGAGGTGGCGCAGCATGCCGTCGGAGGCCTGGTCGGCCCCGGTGCGTCCGAGGACGCCCTCGTCGAAGACGGCGAGGACCCGCTTCACGCCCGCGCTCTCGCGCTCGGCCAGGGTGAGCCCGAGCAGCGGGTGCGGCGCGGCGGCCTGCACGGCGCGCAGCAGCTGCCCGTACCGGCGCGGGCACTCGTTGCTCAGCCGGGCGACGACGGCGGAGATGTTGGCGGCGTTGCTGCGCAGCCGGGCCTGCGGGTCGGCCCGGGCCCAGCCGCGCATCAGCGCGGGGACGGGGTGCAGCGGGAAGACCTCGCGCAGCGCGGTGAGGAGGTCCTCGGTGGCGGCGAGGACGAGGCACTCCCCGGCCGAGGAGCCCGCGACCCGCAGCGGCAGCTGTGCGGTGATCATCGTGCCGCTGGGGAAGGGTGCCCGGATGTCGCCCTGGCGGGTGTCGTTGTGCCAGCAGACGTTGACCCGCCGGTTGCGGACGTCCTGCTCGCCGGTGTCCATCAGGGTCCGGCCGTCGAGGGTGAGCGACTCCCGGGCGATCCGGACCGGGCCGTCGGTGCGGACCACCACGTCGAGCCGGATCAGGCCGTGCGGCGAGCGGACGGTGCAGCCGAGGTTGATCGCGTGCCGCCCGTGCGGGACGCACCCGTCGAGGCCGCCGCGGACGGGTGCGGCGAGCGGGCCGGTGCGCTCGGGCAGTCCGTCCAGCGAGTCGGCGATCTCCTCGCCGAGGGCGAGCCGGGACAGCACGGCCAGCGCGTCGAGGGCGTTGGATTTGCCGACGCCGGCGGGCCCGTGCAGCACGGTGAGGGGCGCGAGCGGCAGCACCGCACGCCGGTAGGACTTGAACGAGGTGAGTCGGAGCTCCTCGACGGTGGGTCGCGGCACGGGCGGCCGGTCGGGCCCCGGGGCGCCCGGTCGGAGGTGGGACGGCCCTGCGGGCACGGTGGCGTCGCGGTTCACCTGTCGGACGTTAGCCGCAGGCCGACCGGCAGAAACGTGCCTGCGCGGCAGATTCATCCCAACGTGGGGCTCAGCGCCGGTACGCGGCCACCGTCACCGAGGCCGTCACCTCGACCGGCTCCGGCAGTTCCGCGAGCGCGGCGGCGAGCCGTTCCGGGTCGGTGTGCCAGGCGCTCGGCCCCATGCCGACGACGGTGCGCACGTCCTGCGGGCCGAGCCGCAGGGTGAACTCGACCTCGCGCCGCCCGGCGGGCTCCAGGTACGGCCCGAGCTTCTCGTCGATCCGCCGCTGCTTCTCCTCGTCCACCGACAACAGCCCCAGCGCGCCGACGAGTTCACGCAGGTGGCGGGCGGTCGGCGAGACCAGCAGCAGGGTGCCGCCGGGGCGCAGCACCCGGCGGATCTCCGGCCCGTTGCGCGGCGCGAAGACGTTGAGCATCAGCTCGGCCGAGGCGTCCCGCAGCGGCAGCGGGCGCCAGGCGTCGCACACCACGGCGCCGATCCGGGGGTGCGCCTTGGCGGCCCGGCGCAGCGCGAACTTGGAGATGTCCAGGGCCGCGCCGACCGTGCCGGGCAGGGCGTCCAGGACGTGCGCCAGGTAGTGGCCGGTGCCGGCGCCGAGGTCGGCGACCAGGCCGTCGGACGCACCGGCGACGGCGGAGGAGGCCTCCGCCAGCGCCTCGGCGATCGGCCGGTAGTGCCCGGCGGCGAGGAAGTCCGCGCGGGCCGCGACCATCTCGGCGGTGTCCCCGGTGCCGGTGTGGGCGTCGCCGGCGAGGAGGCTGACGTAGCCCTGCTTGGCGAGGTCGAAGCTGTGCCCGGCCGGGCAGCGCAGGCTGCGGTCGTGCCGGGTGAGGGCCTGCGCGCAGTGCGGGCAGGCCAGGTAGCGCTCGATGTCCTGGAGCAAGGTTCCGTCTTCTCTCGCCGTACGCCCCGGCCGGTCGGGGCGCCAGCCAGCCTAACGACCCCGGCGGGCCGGACGCCCCAGGCCGGCCCTACTCCGCACCCCTCCCGGGCCCCGGCCCGAGCCCCGCGAGCGCCCGCCCCCGCTCCGCCCCGACCCGCAGCGCCAGCGCCGCGAGCGCCTCCGGCGCGCCGGCCCGGCCCCGGACCCCCGGGAAGGCGTTGACGTCCACGATGACCGGCTCGGCGGGCCCGTCGAGCAGGTCGACCCCGTACACGTCGAGCCCGAACACCTCGCCCACGCGCAGCGCGAGCGCCGCCCGCCCGGCGGACGGCTCCCAGTCCTCGGCCCGCCCCGACTTCCCCGTGCTGGTGGCGAGTTCGGACTGCCGCCGGGCCGCGAACACCTGTCCGTCGACGACCCACAGCTTCTGGTCCCAGCCGGTCCCCGGGACGAACGGCTGGGTGACGACCGGCTCCTCGGGCCAGCGCTCGGCGAGTTCGCGCAGCCGGTCCGGCCCGTCCACCCGGGCGACCAGGTCGTGCCGCCTGCTGTGCCGGCTCTTGACCACGAACGGGTAGGCGGGGTCAGCGAGTTCACCCAGCAGGCCGACCGCGTCGGTGGCCGCGAAGGGCAGCCCGGCGGCGCGGGCGAGCTCGGCCATCCGCACCCGGTCCTGGCACAGCCCGGTGGCCGCCGCCGAGTTGACCACCGGCGCGCCCCGCCGCTCCAACTCCCCTGCCAGCGCCAGTGCCTGCGGCGTACGGGCCTTGAGCAGGTAGACGTCCGCGAGCCCGGTCACGGGCCCCGCGGGCGGGACGGCCGCGACCTCGTGCCCCCGGCGCACCAGCAGTTCGGCGGCCGCCGCCAGCACCGGGTGCCCCGGGTCGCCGGTGATCAGCCCGACCTTCACAGCAACTCCCCCTCACCAAAGCCCCGTTGGCCGTACGGGTCGCCGCCCGCCGGCACCAGTTCGGCGGGCCCGGCGGGCAGCGACACGGCCGTGCCGCTGCGCGCGAGCCGCAGCACCGCCCGGGCGACCCGGGCCACCGCGTCCGGCACCTGCCGGAAGCTCGGGAAGTCGTTGACGTCCACCACCACCGGTCCGTCCGGCCCCAGCAGCACGTCCACCCCGTACAGGTCCAGCCCGAACACCTCGCCGACCTGCGCCACGATCCGCGCGACGCTCCCCGGCAGCGGCACCTGCCGCTCGCGCACGCCCTGCCCGGGGTGCAGCGGGGAGGAACGTTCCGTCGCGAAGAGCTCGCCGTCGACGCAGTACACCTTGAGGTCGGTCCCGGAGTTGGGCACGTACGGCTGCGCGATCAGCAGCCCCTCCCCCGCCAGCTCCGGACCCACCTCCAGCAGCTGCTCGGGGCTGCGCACCAGCCGCACGGCGCGCCCGGAGCTGCCGTCGGCGGGCTTGACCACCAGCGGGTACTCGGCGGCCGGGATCTCTGCCAGCCGCTCCCAGCGCGCGGCCGCGTACGTCACCGGGACGGGCAGGCCGCGGGTGCGGCCGATGACCGCGGCGAGTGCCTTGTCCCGGACCCCGCGGATCGAGCGCACGTCGTTCACCGTGGTGAGGCCGACGGCGGCGGCCGACTCCAGCAGGGTCAGCCCGGGGCCGCCGGACACGGTCTTGAGCACCCAGGCGTCGTGGCTGCCGGCCCGGACCTCCTCGGAGATCGCCAGCAGCGAGTCCCCGGGGCGCAGCACGTCCACCCGGTGCCCCCACGCGGTGAGTTGGCGTGCCACGTCGAGCGGCATGCCGTCGTGCCGGTAGTGTTCCTCCACCAGAAAGCAGAGCCTCATCGGCCTGTCTTCCCCCTTGCCTCGCCTCGTGCAGACGTCCGCCGTCCCCCTCGGCAGAGCTGTAAAGGCTTCAGCATGCACGCCGCGGCCGCACAAGATCGCTGCGGGCGGGTAAGCGTTCGGCAACAATCGGCCCCCGGAACGGCGACGCGCGGGCGGCGCCGAGCCCGGAGGAGCCGCGGCCCGCCCCGACAAACCGGTGGCGCCCCTCCCCCGCCCCTGCTTGGATGCACGCCGTGACCCCTGATGATCATGCCCACGACCGCCCCCTGCTCGACGAGATCGAGCGCTACTACGACGCCGTGCCCCGCAGCGCCGCCCGCACCGAGGACTTCGGGCCGCTGACCCTGTTCCTCCGTGACGGGGCCGGCTGGCCCTACTACGCCCGCCCGACCCTCGGCCACACCGGACCCGCCGCCACAGCCGAGGACGTCCGCCGGGTGCTGGAGCGGCAGCGGGAGGCGGGCGCGCCGGAGGCCTTCGAGTGGGTGGCCGAGCAGAACCCGGAGCTGCGCGCGGCGGTCGAGGCTGCGGGCCTGACGGTGCACGAGCACCCACTGCTGGTGCTGGGCCCGCAGGACGAAGCGGCCCCGGCGCCCGAGCTGCCGGAGCGGGTGGAGGTCCGGGTGCTGGCGCCGGACGCCCCGGAGCTGGCGGCCGCCGTCGCCGTCCCGCACCTGGCCTTCGCCGAGCCGGGCACCGCTGTCGGCCCGGCCGGCGCGGCCGAACTCGCCGAGCGCGCGGCGACGTTGGCGGCCGACGGCACGGCGGAGCGGATCGCCCGGCGGATCGCCACCGGCACCACCGTGCTGGCCGCGGCCGTCGAGGACGGCACGGTCCTGTGCGCGGGCCAGCACAACCCGGTGGGCCCGGTCACCGAGGTGGCCGGGGTGGGCACGCTCCCGTCCGCGCGCCGTCGCGGGCTGGGCCTGGCGGTCACCGCGGCTCTGGTCGAGCACGCCCGGGCGAACGGGGTGCGGACGGTGTTCCTGTCCGCCGCCGACGAGGACGTCGCCCGGATCTACCGCCGGGCCGGCTTCCGCACCTTCGCGACGGCCCTGATCGCGGAGCCCGCCGCCCAGCAGGAGCCCGCCGCCCAGTAGGAGCCCCCCGCCCGGCAGGCGCCTGCCACGCGGCACGAACCCTCCGCCCGGCAGGAGCCCCCCGCGCAACAGGCCGCCCACCGGCCCCGGCCCGAAAGGCCCCGGCAGGAACGGAAACGGGAACGGGGACGGCGCCGGTCAGTCGTCGTCCTCGTCCTCCTCGTCCGCCCCGCTGACCTCCTCCCCCTCCGCCTCGTCCACCACCCAGGCCGCGAGCCGCTCGGCGACGCCCGACACCCCGAGCCGCCCCTCGCGGATGGCCCGGGAGAGGCTGCGCACCTCGCGGGCGGTGGTGGCGACGGTGCAACCGCTGGCGACGAGGTAGGCGTAGGCGACGGCGGTCGCGAAGAGTTCGTTGGTCTTCTCCAGTGCCGGCACCCGGATCAGCTGGTGCATCAGCGCGGCGGCGCGGTCCTGTGGTTCGGGGTAGACCGAGATGTCGAATATCTCGGCCTGGTGGCGGGTGACCGCCGCGAGCAGCGAGCCGTAGTCGGTGACCTGCGGATCACCGGGCGTGTACTGCTCGGCGGTCATGAGCAGCCACGAGAGGTCGACCTCCAGCTTCAACGGCGCACGTCCTGGAGGTCGCCGGGCTCCCCGAACTCGGCGAGGAAGGCCGACTCGTACTCCTTCATGAACTGCGCGGCCGCGTCCACGAAGGCCCGCCCTGACTCGCCCATGTCCTGTTGGACCAGGCGCTCGATGTACTGGTTCATGGAGATCCCCTGCTGCTCCGCCCGTTCCCGGGCCATCTCGGCGGTCGTGGCGTCGACCCGCACGTTCAGCTGCTTCTTACCCATGCCGTTCAAGCTAGCGCTCAAGTGCTAGCACAACAAGGGCGTGCGCACACCGCCCGCACACCTGCCGCACGCCCCCGCGCAACCCGGCCGTCACCGTGGCGCCGGACGGCAGCCACCGGAACGCCGGACGGGCCGCCGCCGAGGCGCCGGAACGCCGGACGGCCGGGCCCGCGGCTGGCTGCCACGGACCCGGCCCGCGCCGGAAGGGGACGGATCAGAACTGGGTGCTGACGGTCACCCCGCTGAAGTCGCTCTTCGCGTAGAGGCTCACGTAGCGGTAGCCCGCCGTCGGGTTGGTCACCGTGATGCTCTGGGTGGTGCCCGCGTTGGTGGAGGCGGCGGTGTAGGCGCTCGGCGAGGCCCAGGTGCTGTCGCTGTAGTACAGGTACGCGGTGCCGGTGCCCCCGGAGGTGGTGATCTTCAGGGTGCTGGTGCCGGCCGGCAGGTAGACGTACAGGTAGTCCAGGTTGCCGGCGGTGGCCGACAGGTTGGCGCGCGAGCAGTTCTTGCCGAGCGCGTCGGTGCGCGGGTCGGTGCAGGCCGGCGGGGTGGTCGGGCCACCGCCGCCGCCCGTGGTCACGGCGACGGAGGCGGGGGTACTGGCGGTCCTGCCGGTGTCGTCGGTGACGGTCAGCGCGACGGTGTAGGTGCCGGCGGCCGCGTAGGTGTGGGTCGGGTTCTGCTGGTCGGAGGAGCTGCCGTCGCCGAAGGTCCAGTGCCAGGCGGTGAGCCGGCCGGCGCCGGTCTGGACGGACTTGTCGGTCAGCGTGACGGTCGCGCCGGAGACCGACTGGCCGAACAGCGCGGTCGGGCCGGCCGCCAGGCAGGCGCCGCCGGCGCAGGTGTCGAGCCAGGCGTCGAAGTCGGCGTCGTAGCGGGTGCCGATGCCGTTGTAGACCGCGTAGCCGCCCTGGTAGTCGCCGGTGCGGAAGTGGGCGAGCATGGCGTCGATGTCCGCCGGGTGCTTCTCGAACATGTACCGGACGGCCAGGTAGCCCCACGGGTAGGTGCGCACGGTGTCCGAGTTGCCGTACGTGTTCTGGAAGAGGGTGCTCAGCTTGTAGGTGTGCTTGGCGGCCTCGGCCATCGCCTGGGTGTCGGTGGTGCCGCGGTAGGCGTAGGACTCGTACTCGGCGACGCCCTCGATCCACCAGATGTCCGGGACGGAGATCTCGGTGGAGAAGTTGCCCTTGAGGTCGTAGATGTTGTCCAGGTAGTGGGTGTACTCGTGGTTGAGGTTCCACACGTTGGCGGTGAAGCCGTCGTTCCACGACTTCTGGTACATCACGCACACGGCCCGGTTGTTCGGGTCAGTCGGGTCCATGACGGTCTGTCCGCCGTTGTCGGTGGAGTTGTTGAAGATCGCCCAGGAGTAGGTCAGGTAGTCCGCCTGGTTGGCGAAGACCGCGAGAGTGAGCTCCTTGTCGTACTGACCGGGGATCGGACCGTTGTCCTTCACCAGCTTGTGGAAGAAGGTGTCCTCGCCGCGCAGGCTGGCGCAGACCGCGGCCAGGTCGGCGGGCGACAGGACCTCGGTCTGGATGGTGCGGTTGTCGCACACCAGCTGGTTCGGCAGCACCGCGGCGGTCAGCTTCGCCGGCAGGTCGCAGATGCCGTAGTACGAGCACTGGCCGGGGTCGAAGCTGTTGGCCTGGTAGGCGGTGTGGACGTACAGCGGGCCGGTGGCGCCGGTGATCTGCGCGCCGTCGAGGACCGCCTTGACCTTGCCCTTGACCGCGGCCTCGACCACCGGGCCGTCGCCGGCCATCCGGCCGAGGTCGTTGCCCGCGTTGACGTCCAGGTAGGCGTTGGCCGTGCCGAGGAGGTCCTTGTGGTTCAGCGCGAAGTCGCCGAGGGTGGCGCCGATGCTCGGGTCCGCGCCGACCGCGCTGACGAAGTCGGGGTTCCAGTTGCCCCGCCACAGCGGCGCGGAGAGCACCGCGTTGACCGCCTTGAGCATCTTCGGGAAGGCGTTGTACGAGTTGTCGTACGCCGTCAGCACCTGCTTGTAGACGCCCAGGTAGCTGCCCTGGAGGTTGGCGCTGTCGGTGAGCACCAGCACCTCGTTGAGCACGGTGCCGTTGGCGTCGCTGACGTCGGTGCGGTGCGGGGCGGCGAAGAACGCGTCGAGGGCGGCCTTGGAGCCGCTGGTCAGGGCCGCGCCGTACGGGCCCACCGCGTCCGCGTTGTTCGACTGCACGAACCAGCCGGCCCGCTGGAAGAGCACGAGCTGCAGGATGGCGGTCGAGTTGTCGCCGGTGTAGCCGGCCGCCATGGTCCGGAAGGCGTCGGCGACGGTGAGCATCTTCGATTCCTTGAAGATGCTGCCCGCGTCGGTGCCGGTGACGTTGAACAGCGTGTTGACGCAGTCCGTGGTCGAGCCCTCGATGAAGGAGACCAGGTCGGCGCCGCTGCGGCTGCCGAAGTCGGCCGGGGTGCAGCTCTGCGCGGCGGCGGCTCCGGCGGCGCCGCGGGCGGCGAGGGCCGGCTTGGCCGGGGGCGCCTTCGGCTCGGCCGGGCGCGGCGCGGTCTGCACGACGGTGTCGGCCGGCTGGCCCATCACGACCTGGCCGAGCAGCGCCGGGGGCAGCGGCTTGGCGACGGGGGCGAGGTCCTCGGCGGCACGGGCCTGGGCGGCCGGGTCGACGGTGAGGAAGGCGCCGAGCGGCTTCGGCTGGACGGAGCCCGGGTCGGCCGTCGGAGCACCGGCCGCGGGTCGGGCGGGAGCGGCGGAAGCACCGGAGGCGGCCGGGGCGACGGAGGCGGCTGACGCCGTGGCCGGCAGCAGCGTGGCGGCGGCGCAGCAGCCGGCCACGAGGCCGGCCAGCAGGGTGGGGAGGGGTATCCGTGGGCGCACTGGTGGGGTCCTTCTCCTGTGGGGGAGGCGCTGGGAGGACTGCCGAGACGTTGGGGGAACGCGTCATGATCCTGCCAGCGACGGAAGGTCAGAACAATGTCACAGGTCATATGACATTTCCCGGCCCGGGCATAACACGGACCCCCGCCCGCTGCCGCTACGACCGGTACGTCCGCGCGGCCCACGCCTGGAAGCTCGGCGCGGCCGCGATCAGGTCCCGGTACGCCGCGGCGGCCGCCCCGAACAGCGTCTCCACCACCTCCCCGCCCACCCCGGCCGGCCGCCAGACCAGCAGCTGCCGGACCCAGATCGGCGTCCCCGCCAGCGGCTTGACCACCACGTCCGCGAGCGGCCGGGTGGTGGCCTGGACGACGGAGATGCCGAGCCCGGCGGCGATCATCTCCTGGAGCTCCAGCCGGCCGCCGAGGAACTCGTGGACGGTCGCCGGGGCGAACCCCGCCGCGGCGCAGGCCCCGTGGAAGACGCCGTGCCAGCCGGCCCCGTCGTCGGGGGTCAGGAACCACTCCTCCTCCGCGAGGTCCGCCAGGGCCACCTCGGTGCGGTGCCGCAGCCGGTGGCCGGCCGGCAGTGCGACGAAGACGGGCTCGGTGACGATGCCGCGGTGCGCGACGGACGGCGAGTGGCACAGCTCCCGGCCCGGGTAGTCCACGGCCACCGCGACGTCCGCCTCGCCCCGCTCCAGCAGCTCGACGATGTCCGAGGAGCGGTAGACCGACGTCACGGTGAAGCGCTGCCCGGGCCGCTGGTGCCGGGCCCTGGTGACCAGCCCGGGCAGGATCGGGGCGTTGGTGGCCGCCAGCCGCAGCTCGCGCGGGGCGGGCCCGGCCGAAGCCTCCGCACGGCGGCCCAGGCAGTCGGCACGGGTGAGCAGTTCCCGGGCGGCGGCCAGCACCTCCACCCCGAAGCCGGTCGGCGCGACACCGGCGGCGGTGCGTTCGAACAGCGGGGCGCCCAGGTGGCGTTCGATCCGGCGCAGCTGGGTGCTGGTCGCCGGCTGCGAGGCGCCGAGCAGGGCGGCGGCCCGGCCGACGCTCCCGGTGTCGGCGATGGCGCACACCACGCGCAGGTGCCGCAGCTCCAACTCCATGACGCTCCCCCTCACGCATCGGCCGGCCCCGGCCGACGGCGCGGGGCGGCTGCCGCCAAGGGCGGTGCAACAGCACACATCACATGTCAGCTGCTCACCTTCGCCCCGGCGATTTTCCTCGTCAAGCCCCCTCCCGGGACCCGACGGCACTCCGCGCACCATCTTTTACCCGCGCATTGCCGACGCCTGACCTTCCGCCCTGCTCCGGACCCCGCCCGCACCTGTCCTCCGCCCCGGTCCGGGCCACGCCACACCTCTCCTCCGCCCCGCTCCGGCCCCCGCCCACCACCGCCGTGCCGCCACCAGGCGGAGCGGGACTTGAAGACCGACCCACCGTCCGGGACGCTGAAAACCCCCTTGCGTTCCCCCGAGCGGGCACCGACCGGTGCGGAGGCCGACCGATGACAGCCATGTTCGATCAGGAGCTGCGCGAGCAGCTCGCCCAGGCCCGCCGGGACCTCGCGGCGGCCCGGGCCGAAGGGGACGCCGACGGCGTCCAGGCGTACGAGGGCCGGGTCGCCTCGCTCCTGCGGCTCGCCGCCCAGCACGGCATCGACCTCCCGCACAGCGTCGACGAGGAGGAGCACAACGAGTAGCCGGCCCCCGGACGCGGCGGAGGCGGCCACCCCGAACGGGTGACCGCCTCCTGCCGTGCCTTCCCGGCGCCCGGGATCACTCCCCGGCCGGCTCCAGGATCGCCACGCACTCGAAGTGGTGCGTCATCGGGAACAGGTCGAAGGCCCGCAGCGACACCGGCCGGTAGCCGCCCTCGCGGAAGAACTTCAGGTCCCGGGCGAGCGCCGCCGGGTCGCAGGCCACGTACGCGATCCGGCGCGCCTCCAGGCCGACCAGGTGGGCGACGGTCTCGCGGCCGGCGCCCGAGCGCGGCGGGTCCAGCACGATCAGGTCGGTGGCGGTGATGCCGGTGCGCGGCAGCAGCGTCTCGACCCGGTCGCACTCGATCTGAACGTTGTCCAGCGCGGCCAGGTTGTGCCGGGCGTCGACCACGGCCTGCTTGGCGGACTCGATGCCGAGCACCGCGCCGTCCTCGCCGACCCGGTCGGCCAGCGCGCCCGCGAACAGGCCGACTCCGCAGTACAGGTCGAGCGCGCTCTCGCCCCACTGCGGGTCCAGCCCGTCCAGCACCGCGTCGACCAGGGTGTCCGGCGCCTCCGGGTGGATCTGCCAGAAGCCGCCGTCGCTGATCCGCCAGGTCCGCCCGGCGGCCCGCTCGCGGACGAAGCCGCGCCCGTGCACCTTGTGCACGTCGCCCTGCTCGTCCACCCGGGCGATCGACACCGGCTTGTCCAGCTCGACCAGCGGCAGCTGGGCACCGTCGCGCGGGGTGAGCACCACCTGGCGGTCGGAGGAGCCGGTCGCGGCGATCACCTCGACGCTCGCCACGCCCGGCCAGTCCCGGGTCTCGACGCCCAGCTCGGTGACGCCCTCGGCGGCGATCAGGCAGCGGTCCACCGGCTGCACCTCGTGCGAGCGGTACTTGCGCAGGCCGACCTTCCCGGTCTCGGCGTCCACCGTGTACTGCACCCGGGTGCGCCAGGCCGGCACCTGCCCGGCCGGCAGCTTGCCGCCGACCGGCTCGACGCTGCCGTCCCAGCCGGCCTCGGCCGGGGTGAGCCCGGCCAGCTTGGCCAGCTGCTCGGTCAGCACCGCCGCCTTGAGCTTGCGCTGCCCGCCGGGGGTGACGTGCTGCCAGTCGCAGCCACCGCACTTGCCCGGACCGGCGAACGGGCACGGCGCCTCGATCCGGTCCTTGGAGGGCTCCAGCACCTCCACCGCGTCGGCCCGCAGGAACCGCGAGGTGGTGGTCCCGTCGGTCACCAGCGCGACGACCCTCTCACCGGGCAGCGCGTGCCGCACGAACAGCACCCGGCCCTCGTGCCGGGCCACGCAGTGCCCGCCGCCGTGCGCGACCGGGCCGACCTCGACCTCGTAGCGCTGCCCGACCAGCGGCTCCCCGGACGGCGCCTCGGGCCGCGAGGGCCGCGCGGCGGCGGTGCGCAGCGCCTTGGGCGGCCGCACCGCCTGCTTGCGCGGCGCCTTCCGGTCGGCCCCGGCGGCGCCCTTCGGCGCACCCTGACCGGCGCCCTGGCCGGCGTCCTTGCCCGCACCCTTGGGCGCGTCCTTGCCGGATCCCTTGGCGGAGCCCTTGGCCGCGGCACCCTTCGCCGCGGAGCCCTTGGCCGCAGCGCCCTTGCCCGCGGCACCCTTCGCCGCAGCGCCCTTCCCGGCCACCGGCTCGGCGGGCCCCCGGTCCTCCCGCTCGCCCGGGACGAACGGCGCGGTGCTCGCGGTGAGGCCGTCGCGGTCGGTGGCCTCCGGACGGGACGGCCGGCCCCAACGCGGCCGGGAGACCTGACCGGGCTTGGAGCCGCCCCGGCGGGCGCCCTTGCCGGAGGCGCCGGAGGAGCCCGAGGAACGGGGCGGAGTGTTGCGGGTCACTGGGAGGAGTCCTTGCTGCGGTCGGGGCTGTCACCGGCGTTCGTACCGGTGGAGACGGAATCCTTCGACTTTACGGCCTTCGGCGCCCGAGGCTCGCCACGCCGGACGGCGCCCGGCGCCGACCAGGCCTTCTGCGGCTTGCGCCGCTCGGAGGACTCCAGCTGCCACGGTACCGAGGTGACCATCACACCGGGCTTGAACAGCAGCCGCCCCTTGAGCCGCAGCGCGCTCTGGTTGTGCAGCAGGTGCTCGTACCAGTGGCCGACCACGTACTCCGGGATGTAGACCGAGACCACGTCCCGCGGGCTGCTGCGCCGCAGGTTCTTCACGTAGTCCAGGACCGGCCCGGTGATCTCGCGGTACGGCGAGTCCAGCACCTTGAGCGGCACCTCGATGCCGCGCTCGTCCCACTCCCGCCGCAGCGCCGCCGTGTCCGCCGGGTCGACGTTGACCGTGACCGCCTCCAGCGTGTGGGCCCGGGCCAGCCGGGCGTACGCCAGGGCGCGCAGCGCCGGCTTGTGCAGCTTGGAGACCAGCACGATGGCGTGCACCCGGGTGGGCAGCACCACGTCGTCCGGCTCCTCGGCGGCGATGAGCTCGTCGGAGACCCGGTCGTAGTGGCGCCGGATGCCCTTCATCATCACGAACAGCACGGCCATCGCGGCGATCGCGATCCAGGCGTGGCCGATCTTGGTGACCAGTACGACGATCAGCACGGCCATGGTCATCACCAGGCCGAAGGCGTTGATCGCCCGGCTGCGCTGCATGTGGCGGCGCTTGGCCGGGTCGGTCTCGGTGCGCAGCAGCCGGGTCCAGTGCCGGATCATGCCGGACTGGCTCATGTTGAAGGCGACGAAGACGCCGACGATGTAGAGCTGGATCAGCCGGGTCGGGTCGGCGTCGAAGGCGAGGATCAGCAGGATCGCGGCGATCGCCAGCAGGATGATGCCGTTGGAGAAGGCCAGCCGGTCGCCGCGGGTGTGCAGCTGGCGCGGCAGGTAGCGGTCCTGGGCGAGGATCGAGCCGAGCACCGGGAAGCCGTTGAAGGCGGTGTTGGCGGCGAGCACCAGGATCAGGCCGGTGACGCCGGCGACGAAGTAGAAGCCGGGCGTGAAGTTGTTGAACACGGCCTCGCTGATCTGCGCCAGCGCGGTCTTCTGGTGGTAGCCGGGCGAGGAGCCGACGAGCTGCTCGGCCGGGTTCTCGGCCATCTGGACGCCGGTCAGCCGGGCCAGCCAGATGATGCCCATGAACATCACGACGGCGATGCTCGCCATCATCAGCAGCGTGGTGGCGGCGTTCTTGCTCTTCGGCTTGCGGAAGGCCGGCACGCCGT
The DNA here is from genome assembly GCF_053598475.1 of Kitasatospora sp. NPDC001119. Classification (NCBI taxonomy): domain Bacteria; kingdom Bacillati; phylum Actinomycetota; class Actinomycetes; order Kitasatosporales; family Streptomycetaceae; genus Kitasatospora; species Kitasatospora sp. NPDC001119. The sequence continues at coordinate 7,343 of NZ_JBSFKI010000041.1, read as the reverse complement.
TGGAGATCGCCTCCACACCGGTCAGCGCGGCACAGCCGGAGGAGAAGGACTTCAGCAGCAGGAACACCATCGCGAAGCCGGTCAGCGAGTCGTTGCCGGGGGTGGCGGCGAGGTGGAACCCGGAGCTCTCCGCGGGCATGTCCTGGCCGAGCGCGAAGTGCCGGAAGACCCCGTAGCCGACCATCCCGATCACGCCGACCATGAAGGCGTAGGTGGGAACGGCGAAGGCGCTTCCGGACTCGCGCACACCGCGCAGGTTCATGCCCATCAGCAGGACGACCACGACCACCGACAGGACCGCCTCGTGACCGCGCAGCGAGGGCACCGCGGAGACGACGTTGGCGACGCCCGAGGTGGTCGACACGGCCACGGTGAGCACGTAGTCGACCATCAGCGCGCTGGCGACCACCAGACCGGCGGCCGGCCCGTGGTTGACGGTCGCGACCTCGTAGTCGCCGCCGCCGCTGGGGTAGGCGTGGACGTTCTGCCGGTACGAGGCGACCACGGCGAGCATCACGATCGCCACGACGACGCCGATCTGCCAGGAGAAGTGGATCGCCGAGGCGCCCGCGATGGAGAGGGTGAGCAGGATCTCCTCGGGGGCGTACGCGACCGAGGAGAGCGCGTCCGAGGCGAACACGGGCAGCGCGAGCCGCTTGGGCAGAAGCGTCTCGCCCAGCTTGTCGCTGCGTAGGGCGCGCCCGATCAGGATGCGTTTCGGAAGGTCAGTCGGCATAGGCACGTTAAGGAATCGTAGGGGCTCCCCGGTCAAGGCTCCGCCGTTTGTCCCCCCCTTCGTCGCGACTGCGTTCGGTGGACCGGCTAGCGTGTCGGATACGAGTCGGCGGGCAACACTCTGGTTGTCGAGCGTTGCCGGGTCGGCGCCCCCACGAGGAACCTCGTCCCGGACGACCGGGCGGGAAACGGAGCTGAACGGTGTTTGCGCAGGTCAAGACCCCTTCGGGACGGGTGAGGTAAGCGCCGGTGCACATCGTCATCATGGGCTGCGGCCGCGTGGGCTCCGCCCTCGCCAGAGCCCTGGAGAAACAGGGCCACTCGGTGGCCGTGGTCGACCAGGACCCGACCGCGTTCCGTCGGCTGGGCGCCGGCTTCAACGGGCGCCGGGTGACCGGCGTCGGCTTCGACCAGGACACCCTGCGCGAGGCGGGCATCGAGGAGGCCGGCGCCTTCGCCGCGGTCTCCAGCGGTGACAACTCCAACATCATCGCCGCGCGGGTGGCCCGGGAGAACTTCGGCGTCGAGAACGTCGCCGCCCGGATCTACGACCCCCGCCGCGCCGAGGTGTACCAGCGCCTGGGCATCCCCACCGTGGCGACGGTCCGCTGGACCGCCGACCAGATGCTGCGCAGGCTGCTGCCGAGCGGCGCCGAGCCGCTGTGGCAGGACCCGAGCGGTGGCGTCCAGCTCGCCGAGGTCGCGTACGACCCGCGCTGGATCGGCCACCGGATCGGCGAGCTGGAGGAGGCCTCCGGCACCCGGGTGGCGTTCGTCACCCGGCTCGGCGAGGGGGTGCTCCCCTCGCCGCAGATGGTGGTGCAGGAGGGCGACCTGGTGCACGTGATGCTGCGCCGGGCCGACCTGACGGCCGTCGAGGCCGCGTTCGCGCAGGGGCCGAAGGAGGAGGGTCACTGATGCGGGTCGCCATTGCCGGGGCCGGAGCCGTGGGCCGCTCGATCGCGGGCGAGCTGCTGGAGAACGGCCACGAGGTCCTACTGATAGACAAGAACCCGAACTCCATCTCGGTGGAGCGGGTCCCGATGGCGGAGTGGCTGCTGGCCGACGCCTGCGAGATCACCTCGCTGGACGAGGCCGCGCTCCAGCGCTGCCACGTGGTGATCGCCGCGACCGGTGACGACAAGGTCAACCTGGTCGTCTCGCTGCTCGCCAAGACCGAGTACGCGGTGCCGCGGGTGGTCGCCCGGGTGAACAACCCCAAGAACGAGTGGCTCTTCAACGAGTCCTGGGGCGTGGACGTCGCCGTCTCCACCCCGCGCCTGATGTCCGCGCTGGTCGAGGAGGCGGTCAGCGTCGGCGACCTGGTCCGCCTGATGCGCTTCAGCCAGGGCAACGCCAACCTGGTCGAGCTGACCCTGGCCTCCGACACCGAGCTGGTCGGCACCCGGGTCGGCGACGTGGCCTGGCCGCAGGACACCGCGCTGGTGACCATCATCCGCGAGGGCCGGGTGCTGGTGCCGGGCAAGGACGACACCCTGGAGGGCGGCGACGAACTGCTCTTCGTCGCCGCGCAGGAGCGCGAGGAGGAGCTGGAAGAGCTCCTCTCGGCCATCTCGGGCGCCCAGTAGCCCCGGAGCGCGCGACACGGAGAAGGGCCCGCACCCCTCGGGGTACGGGCCCTTCTCCGTCGTTCGGGACGGGCGGGAGGCGGCTACTTCGCCGGCTCCTCCTCCTCGTCCAGCTGAGCCTTGATCGGCGGCGGCGCCTTCAGCAGGATCTGCCAGGTCACGTACATCGCCAGCAGCAGCGGCGGGATGCCGAGGGCGACCTTCAGCCAGCCCAGCAGGTTGACGTTGTGGGTGAAGTACAGCGGGAAGAGGATCACCGGCTTGGCGCCCATGATCAGCACCCAGGCCCAAGTCGCCTTGGTGTAGGCGGCCAGCCGGCCCGGGTTCTCCTTGCGCCAGGTGAACATCTCCCCGGTGATCGGGCCGAGCATCACCCCGATCATCGGCCAGCGTGCCAGGGCGGAGGTCGCCAGGGCGACGCAGTAGCCGACGTTCCACAGCAGGCCGGGCAGGTAGAAGTCCTCGGCCTTGCCGCTCTTCATCGAGATCCAGGCGCCGAGCGCGACCCCGAACACCCCGCTGAAGGCGTGCTGGATGGTCTGCCGCTTCGCCAGCCGGGCCACCACGAACAGGGCGCTCAGGCCCAGCGCGGCCCAGGCCGAGGTGCTGACCTGGTGGGTCAGGTTGTACGTGACGATGAAGACCAGGCCGGGCAGCGTCATGTCGATCATGCCGCGCACGCCGCCGAAGGCCTGGAGCACGGTGTCGGCCGCCTCCTTGGAGGCGGCCCTGCGGGCGGCCTCCGCGTCCGCGGGGTCGACCGCCAGGTCGAGCTGGGCGGCGGCCTCGCCGCCGGGCTGGTTGCTCACGCTCATTCGCTCCCGTGTCCGACCGGACGCAGCTCATAGCGGGGGTTGAACAGCACGCGGCGCCCGCGTGCGTGACTGATCCGGCCGCTGGCGACCAGCCGGCGGCCGGGCTCTATCCCGGCGATCGAGCGGCGGCCGAGCCAGACCACGTCCAGCGCCTCGGTACCGTCGAAGAGTTCGGCCTCCAGGGCGGGCACCCCCGCCCTCGGGCGGAGCGTCACCGTGCGCAGCGTGCCCGCGACGGTGACCAGCTCGCGGTCCCCGCAACCGGCGATCGGCGTGCAGCCGGACTCCGCGGCGATCTCCTGACGCAGCTCCTCGGCGTCCAGTTCCTCGGCCGAGGAGGTCAGCCGGCTGAGCATGCGGCGGAACCGCCCCTGCGGCGGGCCGCTGCTGTTGTCACCACTCATGTCGGAAGGGTACCGGGTTCCGGCCCCCCGGCGGCAGGCCGCGCGACCGCCGGGGGCGGTCGCGGTCAGCTCTCGAAGCGGTACCCCATGCCCGGTTCGGTGATGAAGTGGCGCGGGTGCGAGGGGTCGCGCTCCAGCTTGCGGCGCAGCTGGGCGAGGTAGACCCGCAGGTAGTTGGTCTCGGTGCGGTAGGCCGGGCCCCAGACCTCCTGGAGCAGCTGGGTCTGGCTGACCAGCCGCCCGGCGTTGCGGACCAGTACCTCCAGCAGGTGCCACTCGGTCGGCGTGAGGCGTACGTCGGCGCCGTCCCGGTTGACCTTCTTGGCCGCGAGGTCGACGGTGAAGGACTCGGTGACGACCAGCGAGTCGGCCTCCCCGGCCACCGGCTCGGCCCGCCGCACGGCGGCCCGCATCCGGGCGAGCAGCTCGTCCATGCCGAACGGCTTGGTGACGTAGTCGTCGGCGCCCGCGTCCAGCGCCTCGACCTTCTCGTCCGAGGCGTGCCGGGCCGACAGCACGATGATCGGCACCCGGGTCCAGCCGCGCAGGCCGCGGATCACCTCGACCCCGTCCATGTCGGGCAGGCCCAGGTCGAGGACGACCACGTCCGGATGGCGGGCCGCGGCCAGCTCCAGGGCGCTCGCGCCGTCATGGGCCGCGTCCACCTCGTACTTGCGGGCCTTGAGGTTGATCACCAGCGCGCGGACGATCTGCGGTTCGTCGTCCACGACGAGGACCCGGGTCATTTACGGGCTCCGCCTTTCAGGGCTGTCTGACTTACGGACTGGGGACTGCTCTACGACGTTCGGTGCGACGTGCGACGTGCTGTGCGGCGTACGGCCTGGGAGGCGCGCCGGCCCCCGGAGGAGCGACGGCCCGGCCGGTGCGCCGCCGGTTCTCAGGTGATCAGGTCCGGGAGCGGGCCGCCACCCTCGCCGCCCCGCTCCCCCGGTTCGGGCGGCCGTTCGACCACGGGCAGGCTGACGACCATGGTGAGTCCGCCGCCCGGGGTGTCCTCGGCGGTGACGGTACCGTCCATCGCCTCGACGAAGCCGCGCGCCACCGCGAGTCCGAGGCCCACCCCGGCGCCGCGCGGCGCGTCCCCGTACCGCTGGAACGGCGCGAAGATCCGCTCCTTGGCGTCCTCGGGCACCCCCGGGCCGCGGTCCACGATCCGCAGCTCGACCCGGGCCGGCCGCCCCGGCTGCCGCAGCTCGTCGGCCTTGACCAGCACCCTGACCCCGTCCGGGCTGTACTTGACGGCGTTCTCCACCAGGTTGGCCAGCGAGCGCTCCAGCAGCCCGCCGTCGGCCCGGACCATCGGCAGCGTCTCCGGGACCTCCAGCCGGACGGACTCCAGCGGCACCCCGCCGAGCGCGAACGGCACCACCTCGTCCAGGTCGGTCTCCTGGATCAGCGGGGTGACGGTCCCGGTCTGCAGGCGGCTCATGTCGAGCAGGTTGTTGATCAGGTGGTCCAGCCGGTCGGCCCCGGCCTCGATGCCGGCCAGCAGCTCGGCCTCGTCCTCCGGGGCCCAGTCGACGTCGGCCGAGCGCAGCGAGCTCACCGAGGCCTTGATGCCCGCCAACGGGGTGCGCAGGTCGTGCGAGACGGCGGCCAGCAGAGCCGTCCGGATCCGGTTGCCCTCGGCCTCCCGGCGGGCCTCGGCGGCCTCCCGGGCCAGCCGGCGGCGCTCCAGCACCACGGCGGCCTGGGCGGCGAACGCTCCGAGCAGGCGCCGGTCCGCCCCGGGCAGCACCCGGCCGCGCAGCACCAGCGCCAGGCTGTCGCCGACCGGGACGTCCACGTCGGCCTCCTCCGGCCGCTCCGGCGGGCGCGGGCCGGCGGTCGCCACCGGCGCCCAGGCGGAGAGCGGGTCGGGCCGTTCCAGCAGCGCGGCGCTCTCCTGCCCGAAGGTCTCCCGGACCTGCTCCATCAGCGCGGTCAGCACCCCGTCGCCGTTGGGCGCGCCGCGCAGCACCGTGCCGGCCAGCGCGCTGAGCGTCTGCGCCTCGGTCTGGCTGCGGGCGGCCTGCTGGGTGCGCCGGGCCGCGAGGTCCACCACCGACGCCACCGATATGCCGACGATGGTGAATATCGCCACCGCCATGATGTTCTGCGGCTCGTTGATGGTGAAGGTGTGCAGCGGCGGGGTGAAGTAGTAGTTCAGGACCGAGGAGGCGACCAGCGCCGACCCGATCGCCGGCAGCAGCCCGCCGACCAGCGCCGCGCACACCGTCAGCGACAGGAACAGCAGCATGTCGGTGGAGAGCCCCAGCCCGCCGATCGCGGTCAGCACGATCGCCAGCAGCGGCGGCCCGACCAGTCCGATCAGCCAGCCGCCGACCGTCCTGGTGCGGCCCAGGTCGGTGATCCGGCGGACCGGTATCTTGCCGCGCCGCCCGTGCCCGGCGTGCTCGTGGGTGACCATGTGGACGTCGATGTCCCCGGCCTCCCGGGTCACGACGGTGCCGACGCCCGGCCCGTACAGGTACTGCCAGCCGGGCCGCCGGCTGGTGCCCAGCACGATCTGGGTGGCGTTCACGCCCCGGGCGAAGTCCAGCAGCCCGCCGGCCGGGTCGTCGCCGAGGACGGCGTGGAAGGAGCCGCCGAGGCTCTCCACCAGCGCGCGCTGCTCGATCAGCGTCTGCGGCGAGCCGGAGCCCACCAGCCCGTCCGAGCGGGAGATGTGCACGGCGAGCAGCTCGCCGCCGGAGACCCTGGCGGCGATCCGTGCCGCCCGGCGGATCAGCGTCGCCCCCTCGGGCCCGCCGGTCAGGCCCACCACGATCCGCTCCCTGGCCTGCCAGGTGCCCTCGATGCCCTGCTCGGCCCGGTACTTCTGGAGGTACTCGTCCACCCGGTCCGCGGTCCACAGCAGCGCCAGCTCGCGCAGCGCGGTCAGGTTGCCCGGGCGGAAGTAGTTGGCGAGGGCGGCGTCGATCTTCTCCGGCGCGTACACGTTGCCGTGCGCCAGCCGGCGCCGCAGCGCCTGCGGGGACATGTCCACCAGCTCGATCTGGTCCGCCCGCCGGACCACCTCGTCCGGGACGGCCTCGCGCTGGCGCACCCCGGTGATGCCCTCGACGGCGTCGCCCAGCGACTCCAGGTGCTGCACGTTGACGGTGGAGATCACGTCGATCCCGGCCGCCAGCAACTCCTCGACGTCCTGCCAGCGCTTCTCGTTGCGGCAGCCGGGGACGTTGGTGTGGGCCAGCTCGTCCACCAGGGCCACCTGCGGGCGGCGCGCCAGGACGGCGTCCAGGTCCATCTCGGAGAACCGGGCACCGCGGTGCACCACCTGCTGCCGCAGCACGACCTCCAGCCCCGCGACCATGTCCGCGGTCCGCCGGCGGCCGTGGTCCTCCACGAACGCGACCACCACGTCCGTGCCCCGCTCCTGCCGCCGGTGCGCCTCGGCGAGCATGGCGTACGTCTTGCCGACCCCGGGGGCCGCCCCGAGGTAGATGCGCAGCCTGCCTCGTCCCATGAGCACCATTCTTGATCCGACCCGGCCCGGAGAACACCCCCGGACACCTGTTCCCCCTGCCTTCGAGACTACGGCGTGCGACACGATTTTCCGCTGATCAGTGCGCTGATCAGGCGGTTTTAGCGGCATATTGACGGTGGACCAGCCACTCGGCGGGGGTCGTTCGGGAGGGGTCCGGAGGGGTCGGGGTGCGGTGGTGTCCGACATCGGCCCGGAAACGCGAAGAACCCCCATCCGGGACCCGGATGGGGGTTCTTCTGAAGAATTGTTCGGCGGCGTCCTACTCTCCCACAGGGTCCCCCCTGCAGTA
>NZ_JBSFKI010000040.1:0-92063 GCF_053598475.1 Kitasatospora sp. NPDC001119 | reverse complement strand
GGCGCTGCCGAGCACCCGGACCAGGCCGAAGTCGGCGACCTTGACCAGGCCGCCCTCGGTGATCAGCACGTTCTCGGGCTTGACGTCGCGGTGGATCGGTGCCGGGCGCCCGCCGGATCGTGCGCGGTGGCTACTCCTTGCGGAGCATCGCGTCGACCACCCGGGCGGAGGCCTTGCCGTCGTCCAGGTCGCAGTAGGCCTCGCGGAACGCGGCGGCCCGGTCCGCGTACTTCGCTGCGACCTCGTCCACCCGGCCGAGCACCGAGAGGAGCTCCTCGGAGGTGGCCGGCATCGGGCCGGGCGCCTCGGCCTCGAAGTTCAGGCTGAAGCCGCGCAGGTTGTCCCGGTAGTGCTCCAGGTCGTGGGTGAAGAACACGATCGGCTTGCCGGTCGACGCGAAGTCGAACGCGCTCGCCGAGTAGTCGGTCACCAGGACGTCGGCGATCAGCAGCAGCTCCGCCATGTCGGGGTAGGTGCCGACGTCCCAGATGTAGCCGTTGCCGGCGCCCGGGATCTGGCCGCACATCAGGTGGTGCCGGCGCACCAGCAGCACCTGGTCGTCGCCGAGCGCGGCCCTGGCCGCCGCCAGGTCGATCCGCAGGTCGATCTGGTAGCCGCCCTGCGGCCGGCGCCGGTCCTCGCGCCAGGTCGGCGCGTACAGCACGACCTTCTTGCCCTCGGGCAGGCCGAGCCGCTCCCGGACCTGCTCGGCGGTCTTCTCCCGGTCGGTCGCGAACAGCAGGTCGTTGCGGGGCGAACCGCTCTCCAGGATCTCGCCCTTGAAGTCGAAGGCGCGCCGCAGCACCGGGGCCGACCAGCGGTTGCCGGCCACCAGCAGGCTCCAGTTCGGGACTTCCCGGGCCAGGCTCTTGAGGTACTTGGAGTCGGTGAACCAGACCTTCTCGAAGTCGAAGCCGATCTGCTTCAGCGGGGTGCCGTGCCAGGTCTGGACGACCACCTGGTCGGGGCGGCGGACGAAGAAGTCGGGCAGGTGGGTGCTGGCCACGACGTACTTGGCGGTGGCCAGCGCCTCGTACCACTCCGGGCTGCGGTACCGGAGCGCGGTCGCGCTCTGCGGCAGCTCGGCCTGCATGTCGTCGTTGCCCCACAGGTGCTCCAGCGACAGGCCGCGGCGGACCAGCTCCTCGTGCACCGCCCGGGGCGAGCCGGAGTACGTGCCGTACTTGCCCGTGTGGTACAGCACCGTGTCGCGCACCGGCAGCCGGCGGGCGGCCGGGTAGTCCACGCTCTGCAGCTGGCGCTGCCGGTAGCCGGCCCGCTCCTCGGGCAGCAGCACCGAGTGCGACTCCAACGACAGGGCGTCGTGGTCGCGGCGCTCCAGCACTATCCGCTTGCCGCGGGACTCCACCTCGACCGGCAGGACGTCGAAGCAGTCCGGGGTCACCAGCGCGGCGGCGTCCGGCAGTTCGGGCACCGGCACGCCGACCGGGCGGAAGACGACGTTCCAGGTGCCCCGGGAGAGCGGCACCCGGCCGGCGAAGGAGGCCGTCGGCACGGCGGGCAGCGCGGTGCGGAAGCGGCCGTCGGAGATCTCCACCGGGTAGGCGTGCTCCTCCTCGCGCCACTCGTGACGGACCACCAGCTCCCAGCGGTGCGCGCCGGGCAGCGGGAACGAGCCGCTCAGCAGGAAGCCGTCGGCGCCGCGCGAGGACACCTCGTCCACCAGCGGCTGGAGCACCTGGTCGGTGAACTGGAGGTGCCCGTGGGGGGAGGGCTTGGAGTAGAGCGCCCGGCGCTCGGCGACCGGGGCCTGCGGGTTCAGCGCCAGGTGCAGCCGCTCGGGCGCGTTGCGGTCGTCCCAGGCCAGCTGGACGGTGCTGCCGTCGGCCAGCAGCAGCGCGCCGTCCCAGTGGTCGCGGCTGCGCTCGGCGGCCACCGGGTCCAGCTCGGCCCAGGCCTCGCGGACGGCGGTCAGCTCGGCGACCGGGAAGGCCACGGTGAACGGCTGGAGCGAGCCGACCGGAGCGCCCAGCTCCAGCGGGAAGGTCAGGTGGCGGTCCGACTCGGTGTGGGTGAGCCGCAGCCGCGCCCCGGCGAAGCTCGGGCCGGAGCGGGCCGCGCCCGAGACCTCCAGCCGGTCGCCGTGGGCGGCCAGGCCGGTCACCCGGGCCTTGACCGTCTCCACCCGGAGGTAGACGAAGTTGTCCCGGATCCACGGCACGATCCGCACGTCCGGCTCGACCCAGTGCGACGGGAGGTACAGCGCGCTGTCGCTCCACCCGGCCGAGATCCGGCCCTTGTAGACCCCGCCCTTGCCCGCGCCGGCCACCAGGAGGCGCCAGTTGCCGTCCTTCCACTGGCCGCGGTGCCTCAGCTTCTTCGGGTCTATGGCCACGGTGAAGCCGGACCAGTCGCAGCTGTACAGGTCGTGGTGGCAGCTCGCGGTGGCCTCGGGGCTGTACGTCGTCCGCATCGGCACCGCGATGACCCGGCGGCCCTTGGCCTCGCGCAGCACCAGGGTGCGGACCATGTCGTGCTTGCCGGCGGCGCCCAGCTGCTCCGGGTACGCGTGCCCGGTCAGCCGGAGCTTCCCGTCCTCCCAGGTGCTGCGGTACAGCCGGCTGCGGATCACCAGCGAGTTGTCCAGCTTGAGCACCCCGGCCGGCACGCTCTTGCGCCCGCCGCGCAGGAACGGGTAGTCGGCGTACGGGCGCAGCAGGCCGCGGGCCTGGACACCGCCGCCGCTCTCGCGCTCGTACGTGATCTGCTCGACCAGCTCGTCCATCCGGCCGGACAGGGTCAGGTGGTACTTCAGCCGCAGCGGTGCGCGCAGCCGGGCGACGTGCTCGGCGCCGATCGACCGGAGCAGCCGGCCGACGTGCTGGAGGTAGGCGTCCCGGTACTCCTTGTCCCCTTCGACGAGGGACGAGAAGAACATCGGGATCTCCTCGACGAGGGTGTTCTCGTCGTAGGAGCGCAGGTACTCGGCGAAGCGCGGCTCGGTCTGCTTCGTCAGCCAGGCGCGGACCAGCTCGACCGAGGCGACCCGGTCGATCAGGCCCCTGGGGTTGGTGCGCATCTGCGTGATCGACATCTCGCCGACCTCGCGCTCGCGCCAGTGGTAGATCGGCTCGGAGAGCACGTCCACGCTCTTGGCCAGGTAGTGGTGCGGCACGCTGACCGGCGCGTCCTCGTAGAGGATGCCCTCGGGGTAGAGCAGGCCGGCCGCGTCGAAGAACGAGCGGCGGTACACCTTGTTCCACGCGGTGCGGTCGGTGACCAGCGCCGGGATCTCGGTGATGTGGGTCTTGAGCCTGGTCTCCTTGAACGGCTTCAGGTGGCCGCCGGACTGGTAGTAGCCCACGGCGCGGAAGCGCAGCACGTTGCCGGTGCAGAAGTCCGAGCCGGTCTCGTCCAGCGTGTTGATCATCAGCTCGTACGCGCTCGGCGGCATCGAGTCGTCGCTGTCCACGAAGCAGAGGAACTCGGAGTCCGGGTCGATGTGCCGGATGCCGGTGTTGCGGGCCGCGCCGAGGCCCTTGTTCACCTGCCGGACCAGCCGGAACCGGGAGTCCTGGGCCGCGTACGCCTCGGCGAGCGCCGCGCTGCCGTCCTTCGAACCGTCGTCGACCATGACGCACTCGAAGTCCGTGAAGGTCTGGGCGGCGATCGAGTCGAGGCATTCGACGAGGTAGCGCTCGACGTTGTAGATCGGGACGACGATGGAGAGGCGGGGAGCCATCGGCTACGCAGGCCTTTCTCTGGAGGAGCGTGGCAGCCCGTACGGGGTCTGACCGCACTTGGATCGGTGCGTACGTGCGCCCCCGATCCTACCTCCGGGGACCTCGCCCACCCGGGGACCACTACGCTGGGTCCGTGTCCCGTTTCAGCGTGATCGTCCCCGTGTACCAGGTCCAGGACTACCTCGCCGAGTGCCTCGATTCGGTGCTCGGCCAGGACGGCCCGGACGTCGAACTGATCGCGGTGGACGACCGCTCCCCGGACGGCTGCGGCGCGATCCTGGACGGGGCCGCCGCCGCCGACGCCCGGGTCCGGGTGCTGCACCTGCCGGAGAACGTCGGCCTCGGCCGGGCCCGCAACGCCGGCCTGGAGGTCGCCACCGGGGACTACGTGGTCTTCCTCGACAGCGACGACACGCTGACCCCCGGATTGCTGAAGAGCATCGACGAGCGGCTCACCGCCACGGGTGACCCGGACATCCTGGTTTACGACTACGCCCGCACCTACGCCGACGGCCGGATCACCCGGGCCGCCTCCGCGCACGTCTTCGGCGCCGCCTCCCCGGACGTCTTCGACCTCGACGCCCGCCCCGACCTGCTCGACCTGCTCCAGGTCGTCTGGAACAAGGCCTACCGCCGCGACTTCGTCACCGAGCAGCGGCTGGTCTTCCCGGCCGGCTACTACGAGGACACCCCCTGGACGTACCCGGCGCTGCTCGCCGCCGCCCGGATCACCCTGCTCGACCAGGTCGGCGTGCACTACCGCCAGCGCCAGGAGGGCGGCAACATCCTGGCCACCGCCAGCCGCAAGCACTTCGACGTGTTCGCCCAGTACGACCTGGTCTTCGCCTTCCTCGACGGCCGCCCCGACCTGGACCGCTGGCGCCCGGTCGTCTACGGGCGGATGCTGCACCACCTCAACACCGTGGTCTCCAAGCCCGGCCGGGTCCCGCCCGGCGACCGCCGCGAGTACTTCCGCCGGGCCGCCGAGCACTGCGCCCGGCTGCGCCCGGCCGGCTACCGGCCGCCGGCCGGCGTGGACGGCGTGCGCACCGAGCTGCTCAGCCACGGCCGCTACGGCGCCTACCAGGCCGTCCGGGCCCTCGCCAAGGCCCGGCGACTCGTCAAGCGCTGAGCGCGAACTGACGCCCGTTCGGGGGACGGACCGGCTATAACCGGTAGGTGGACTTCCTGACCCGCCTGCCGGTCGTCGGCCCGCTCGTGGCCCGGGTGCTGCGCAGCCGCCCGTACCGGGTGTACGAGTACTTCTCCGCCGCCCGGGGCAACCGGCTGGCCGGCGCCGTCACCTTCTTCGGCTTCCTCGCGCTCTTCCCGCTGCTCACGGTGGGCCTGGCGGTCGCCGCCGCGACGCTGAGCGACAGCCGGGTCCACGAGCTGCAGGAGCACATCTCCGACCAGCTGCCGGGGCTCTCGGACGCGCTCAACCTGCCCGCCCTGGTGGCCAACGCGGGCACCGTCGGGCTGGTCGGCGGGGCGCTGCTGCTGGTCTCCGGCCTCGGCTGGGTGGACACCATGCGCACCTCGATCCGCGACCTGTGGCAGCTGCCCCAGGAGGAGGGCAACCCGGTCCTGCGCAAGGGGTGGGACGTGGCGGTGCTGGCCGGCCTCGGCCTGGTGTCGCTGTTCTCGCTGGCCACCTCCGCCGCCGGCACCACGCTCGCCGGCCGGATCGCCGACGCGATCGGCCTCAACAGCGGGTACCTGCTGACCGCGGTCGGCGTGCTGATCGCCATAGCGTGCGACATGCTGCTCTTCGCCTACCTGCTGGCGCCCTTCCCCGGGATCACCGACCAGCGCCGGCGGGACCTGGTGCAGGCCGCGCTGATCGGCTCGGTCGGCTTCGAGCTGCTGAAGCTGCTGCTCGCCTCCTACCTGGGCTCGGTCGCCGGACGGAGCCTGTACGGGGCGTTCGCCACGCCGGTGGCGCTGCTGCTGTGGATCAACTTCGTCTCCCGGCTGCTGATGTACTGCGTGGCCTGGACGGCGACGGCGGACCCGGTGGCCGCCCGGGACCGGACCAGGGCGCACGGGCGGGCGCTGCTGGAGGCGGCCGACGAGGCGGAGGCGGCGGCGGAGGCGGACGCGGCGGAGCGGGCCGCCCGGGCCGAGCAGCGGAAGAAGGAGCAGGAGCAGGAGAACGGGGAGGGCGAGGACGAGGGCGGGGGGAGGGCCCGGCCCCGGGACTGAGGCCGAGCCCTCCCACCCGTCGGCGGGTCAGCCGGCGGAGCGGCGCCGCAGCAGCACCAGCGAGCCGTACCCGGCCGCGGCCCCGGCCAGCACCACGGCCGACCAGCCGCCGAGGCCGAGCCCGCCGCGCGTGCCCATCGCCGCCGTCGGGGCGGTGGTGGCCGCGGGGTGCGGCGGCGGTGCGGGCGTGCCCTCGGCGCCGCCGGCCTGGCCGGTCGGCTCGGCGCCGGCGGGCGGGAGCTCGTCGACCAGCCTGCCGACCGGCTGGACCTTGCCGGCCGCGGCGAAGCCCCAGTCCAGCAGGGCGGCCGTCTCGTCGTACACCCGCTGGTAGCCGGCCGGGTGCATCACCGTCACCAGCAGGGTGCGGCCGTCGCGCTCGGCGGCGCCGACGAAGGTCGAGCCGGCGTTGGTGGTGGTGCCGTTCTTCACCCCGATCAGGCCGGGGTACTTGCCCAGCAGCCGGTCGGTGTTGGCGATCCCGAAACTGCCGCGCTGGCCGGTGTTCCGGTCGACGGCGCCCGGGAACATCGCGTCCCGGGTGGCGCAGTACGTCCGGAAGTCCGCGTTGCGCAGGCCGGCCCGGGCGAACAGCGACAGGTCGTAGGCCGAGGAGACCTGGCCGTCCATGTCGTAGCCGTCCGGGGAGATCACCCTGGTGTCCCGGGCCTGGAGCGCGTCGGCGCGCGCCTGCATCTCGGTGACGGTCTGCTGGACGCCGCCGTTCATGTGCGACAGGACGTGCACCGCGTCGTTGCCGGAGCTCAGGAACACCCCGCGCCACAGGTCCTCGACCCGGTAGTCCAGGTTCTCCTTGATGCCGACCAGGCTGCTGCCGGGGCCGATCCCCTGGATCTCCTCGTCGGCCACCCGGTGCACCGCGTTGCGGTCGAACTTGGGCAGCACGGTGTCCGCGAAGAGGATCTTCAGGGTGCTCGCCGGGGGCAGCCGCAGGTGCGGGTTGCTGGCCGCCAGCACGTCGCCCGACGCCGCGTCGGAGACTATCCAGGACTGGCCGGTGAGGTCGGAGGGCAGCGGCGGGGCACCCGCCATCGGGGCGACCTGGACCCCGGGGAGCCCGAGCCGCTCGCCGCCGACCGCGGCCGACGGGGGCGGCTGCTGCGGGGTCGCGCCCGCCGGGGCGGCGAGCAGGACCGGGAGGGCCGCGGTGACCGCGGCGCACAGGCGCGCGAACGTGAGTCGGGGTGTGGGCACCAGCTGACCGTACCCACTCGGGGCTCCCGCTGCCCTCCCCCCGGAGCCCGTCCTCCGCAGGAGGGGCCCGCCGTACGCCGATCGGCGGCCCGCGCATACTGGGGACGCACACCGCCTTCACAAGCCGAGGACCCCCATGAAGCTCAGCCGTCGCACCTCCTGGTTCCTGACCGCCTTCGGGGTCTGGTCGATCATCATCTGGACGACCTTCGTGAAGAACCTCTGGAAGGACTCCGGCGGCCAGGCCTTCACCAACGGCGACCACTCCCAGCCCACCGCCTTCTTCTGGGTCCACCTCCTCCTCGCCGTCACCTCCTTCGCCCTCGGCATCGCGGTCGGCGCCATCGGCCTGCGCGGCCTGCGCGCCACCCGCCGCACCCCGGTCACCGACTGACCCGGAGGACGGCAACGCGAAGGCCCCCGCCCGATCCGAGGATCGGGCGGGGGCCTCCGGTGTGGCGGGTGGGATCAGAAGCGGCGGGTCACCAGGGCCCGCTTCACTTCCTGGATCGCCTTGGTGACCTCGATGCCGCGCGGGCAGGCCTCCGAGCAGTTGAAGGTGGTGCGGCAGCGCCACACGCCCTCACGGTCGTTGAGGATCTCCAGGCGCTGCTCGGCACCCTCGTCGCGCGAGTCGAAGATGAAGCGGTGCGCGTTGACGATGGCGGCCGGGCCGAAGTACTGGCCGTCGTTCCAGAACACCGGGCAGGACGACGTGCACGCGGCGCACAGGATGCACTTGGTGGTGTCGTCGAAGCGCTCGCGGTCCTCGGCGGACTGCAGGCGCTCGCGGGTCGGCTCGTTCCCCTTGGTGATGAGGAACGGCATGACGTCCTTGTACGCCTGGAAGAACGGGTCCATGTCCACGACCAGGTCCTTGAGGACCGTGAGGCCCTTGATGGCCTCGATCGTGATCGGCTTCTCCGGGTTGACGTCCTTGATCAGGGTCTTGCACGCCAGCCGGTTGCGGCCGTTGATCCGCATGGCGTCGGAGCCGCAGATGCCGTGGGCGCAGGAACGGCGGTAGGTGAGGGTGCCGTCCTGCTCCCACTTGATCTTGTTGAGCGCGTCGAGGATGCGCTCCTTCGGGTCCATCGTCAGCTGGTAGTCGACCCACACCGGGTCCGGGTGCTCCTCCGGGTTGAACCGGCGGATCCGGACGGTGACGGTGATCGGCTGGACGGCACCGGCTTCGACCGCGTCCAGAGCGGCCGAGTGCTTCTCCACGGTCGGAGTGCTCATCAGTACTTACGCTCCATCGGCTGGTAGCGGGTCGTGACTACCGGCTTGTAGTCGAGGCGGATGGAGGTGCTGCCGTCGGCGGCGACCTCCTGGTACGCCATGGTGTGCTGCATGAACTTCACGTCGTCACGGGTCGGGAAGTCCTCGCGGTAGTGGCCGCCGCGGGACTCCTCGCGGGCCAGCGCGGAGACGGCCAGCACCTCGGCCAGGTCGAGCAGGTTGCCCAGCTCGACGGCCTCCAGGAGGTCCGTGTTGTAGCGGAAGCCCTTGTCCTGGATGGAGACGTTCTTGTAGCGCTCCTTCAGCGCGGCGATGTCCTCGACCGCCTGCTTCAGGGTGGCGCCGGTGCGGTACACCATGGCGTTGGTGTCCATGGTCTCCTGCAGCTCCTTGCGGATCTGCCCCACGGACTCGGTGCCGGTGCCCTCGCGCAGGCCGTCGACCAGGGCCTGGACCTTCTCGGCCGGGTTCTCGGGCAGCTCGACGAAGCCGTTCGCGTTGGCGTAGTCGGCGGCGGCGATGCCCGCGCGACGGCCGAACACGTTGATGTCCAGCAGCGAGTTGGTGCCCAGGCGGTTGGCGCCGTGCACGGACACGCAGGCGACCTCGCCGGCCGCGTACAGGCCCGGGACGATGTCGGTGTTGTTGCGCAGGACCTCACCCTCGACGTTGGTCGGGATGCCGCCCATGGCGTAGTGCGCGGTGGGCTGGATCGGGATCGGGTCCGTGTAGGGCTCGATGCCGAGGTAGGTGCGCGCGAACTCGGTGATGTCCGGCAGCTTGGCGTCCAGCTGCTCCGGCGGCAGGTGGGTCAGGTCCAGGTAGACGTGGTCGCCGTCCGGACCGCAGCCGCGGCCTTCGCGGATCTCGGTGTAGATCGCGCGGGAGCAGACGTCACGGGACGCGAGGTCCTTCATGACGGGGGCGTAGCGCTCCATGAAGCGCTCGCCGTCCTTGTTGCGCAGGATGCCGCCCTCGCCGCGGGCGCCCTCGGTGAGCAGGATGCCCATGCGCCAGATGCCCGTCGGGTGGAACTGGAAGAACTCCATGTCCTCCAGCGGCAGGCCGCGGCGGTAGACCAGGGCCTGGCCGTCACCGGTGAGGGTGTGGGCGTTGGAGGAGACCTTGAAGAACTTGCCGGTGCCGCCGGAGGCGAACACGACCGACTTGGCCTGGAAGACGTGGATCTCGCCGGTGGCCAGCTCGTACGCGACGACGCCGGCCGTCTTGCCCTCGTTGATCAGCAGGTCGAGGACGTAGTACTCGTTGAAGAACTCGACGCCGTGCTTGACGCAGTTCTGGAACAGCGTCTGGAGGATCATGTGGCCGGTGCGGTCGGCCGCGTAGCACGAGCGGCGGACCGGGGCCTCGCCGTGGTTGCGGGAGTGGCCGCCGAAGCGGCGCTGGTCGATCCGGCCCTGCTCGGTGCGGGAGAAGGGAAGACCCATCTTCTCCAGGTCGAGGACGGCGTCGATGGCCTCCTTGCACATGATCTCGGCGGCGTCCTGGTCGACCAGGTAGTCACCACCCTTGACCGTGTCGAAGGTGTGCCACTCCCAGTTGTCCTCCTCGACGTTGGCCAGGGCGGCGCACATGCCGCCCTGGGCCGCGCCGGTGTGGGACCGGGTCGGGTAGAGCTTGGTCAGGACGGCGGTGCGGCTGCGCTGCGTCGACTCGATGGCCGCGCGCATGCCGGCGCCGCCGGCGCCGACGATGACGGTGTCGTACTGGTGAATCTGCATGGGGGGTTAACTCGCCTCTGGCCTCTGCCGATGGTCGATGGTGCTCGCGGCTCAGATGTTGGGGTCGAAGGTGAAGATCACCAGGGTGCCGAGCAGCACGGTGAAGACCGTGGCGGTACCCATGAGCCCCTTGAGCCAGAGCCGGGTCGAGTCCTTCTCGGCATAGTCGTTGATGACCTGACGCATGCCGTTGGCGCCGTGCAGCATGGCGAGCCAGAGCATCAGGAGGTCCCAGCCCTGCCAGAACGGCGAGGCCCAGCGGCCGGCCACGAAGGCGAAGCCGATCTTGGAGACGCCGCCGTCGAGCACCAGCATGATCAGCAGGTGGCCGAGGATCAGCACGACCAGAACGACACCGGACAGGCGCATGAAGAGCCAGGCCAGCATCTCGAAGTTGGTGCGGGTGCGACGCGGGGTCTTCGTGGTCCGCTTGCGCGGAGGCTCGATGACGAACGCGTCGGCCGGGTTGCCGGTGCCCAGTCCCTTGCCGGTGTGCGCCTGCTTCGAGGGGACGACGATGGCGTCGGAGTATTCCGTGGACATGTCTCGGCTCACTTCCCGAACCAGGAGATCAGCGTGTGCTGGAGGATCCCGTAGAAGGAACCGGCCATCAGGACGACCCAGACGCCGACGACGCTCCAGAGCATCTGCTTCTGGTACTTCGGGCCCTTCGACCAGAAGTCCACTGCGACGACGCGCAGGCCGTTCAGGGCGTGGAACAGGATGGCGGCCACCAGGCCGTACTCCATCAGGTTCACGAGCGGAGTCTTGTACGTCTGGATGACGGTGTCGTAGGACTCCGGCGACACTCGCACGAGGGCGGTGTCGAGGACGTGGGCGAACAGGAAGAAGAAGATGAGGACGCCGGTGACTCGATGAGCCACCCAGCTCCACATGCCTTCCCGGCCGCGGTACAGCGTTCCAGCCGGCACGGAAAAACCCTCCGGAAGCGATTGGGGGCTCGGCCGGCTTCGGTGTCGGTCAGCCCGGCCGGGTACGGTCCACCGGCCGCCAGCATCCTATCGACGCCTTGTCGTGAACCGCCTCCGGGGGCCCCAGGTGTGATCAATCAGGCACTTCTGGCCTAGTGGGGCGGGAACCAAACCCGGAGTCATCACGATGGGTGACGGCATGCTCGCGCCCCGCGTCGGTGGGCGCGGGGCGCGGCGGTCGGATCCGGTGGCGGGGTCGGTTCACTCGTCCGGGCGGTTTCGTGATCGTTGTCACCCGGCAGGGTGAAGAGGGGGCGTGATGCGGGCTCAGCGCGCCGCGGTCTCCGGGTGGGTGGCGACCAGGTGCTCCAGTCGGGTGAGGGCGATCCGGCGGAGTTCGTCGGACGCGATCAGCCGCTCCTCGTCCGGGTCGTTGGCGAGGCGGGTGCGGATCGAGGAGAGCACGGTGTCGAGCATCTCCTCCGGGGCGACCCCTTCCAGGCAGACCACGAAGACGTGGCCGAACCGGGCCTCGTACGCGGCGTGCGCCGCCCGCAGCGCGGTGTGGGCGGCCTGGCTGCCGGGAGCCCGCATGCCGAGCAGCGGCTGCGGCATCCAGCTCTCGTCCGCCAGGGCCTCGGTGAGGTCGGCCGGTCGGAGGTCGTAGGAGGCCTCGCTGGCGGCGGCCAGCAGGGACTCGATGTCGGGGTAGGGCCGGTGCGCGGTCAGGCGCAGGGCCCAGCGGTGGCTGCCGCAGCAGGCCAGGAGGGCCTCCTCGGCGGCGCCGGCGTCGGCTTCGTTGAAGCGGTGCAGCCCGAGGAGGGTCGGCTCTGTTCTGACGTCGAGCCGCTGTGACGGGATGTCGCTGGCCAGCGGGTCCTCCTCGTGAGGGCGGGAAGGTGCCGGTGGAACGGGGTGGTGCGCAGGTGGGATGGGGGCTGCCGAGGGGCGCGCGAGCGCCGGTCGTTCAGCGCCTCAAAGGTAGTTGAGCGGTCATCAGTTGGGGAGGGCGCGCGCCGAATTCATCCGGACGAGCTATCAAGTTGTGACGTTGACACCTGCACGTCAGCGCCCTCCCCGCCGGTTCCCGGGCTCAGTCGCGGTGGACCTTGTGGTTGGCGGCCTGCGCCCTCGGGCGGACCACCAGCAGGTCGATGTTCACGTGCGAGGGCCGGGTGACCGCCCACGCCACGGTGTCCGCGATGTCCTCCGAGGTGAGCGGTTCGGCCACGCCCGCGTACACCGCGGCGGCCTTCTCCTCGTCGCCGCGGAAGCGGGTGACCGCGAAGCCCTCGGACTTCACCATGCCGGGGGCGATCTCGATCACCCGGATCGGCTCCCCGCACAGCTCCAGCCGTAGCGTGGCGGCGATGGTGTGCGCGGCGTGCTTGGCGGCGACGTACCCGCCGCCGCCCTCGTACGCGGCCAGCGCGGCGGTCGAGGAGAGCACCAGGACCGTGCCGTCGCCGGTCGCCCGCAGGGCCGGCAGCAGGGCCTGGGTCACCTGCAGCACGCCGAGCACGTTCACCTCGTACATGGCCCGCCAGTCGGCCGGGTCGCCGTGCTCGACGGTCTCGGCGCCGATCGCGCCGCCGGCGTTGTTCACCAGGACGTCCACCCGGCCGACGGCGGCCGCGAAGGCGTCCACCGCGGCCCGGTCGGTGACGTCCAGGGTGACGGCCCGGGCGGAGCCGCCCCGGTCGGCGATCTCCTTGGCCAGCGCCTCGACGCGCTCGGTGCGGCGGGCGGTCAGCACCACGTCGAAGCCCTCGGCGGCCAGCCGGCGGGCGGTCGCCGCGCCGATTCCGCTGCTGGCACCGGTGACCACGGCCACCTTCTGCTCGGTCATTGCCACTCCCTGGGGCTCGTCGGTCGTTCACCCGATCATCTCAACCGCGCCGGCGCTCCGGCGGGCCGGTCGCCTCCCACACGGCGGGGAGCCCGATAGTGCGAGGACCCCGTTCCCCCAGCCCCGGAGGGCCCCCATGGCAGCCGAGCCGCGCCGCGCCGAGTCCGGCTTCGAGATCGAGCCGGTGTACGGCCCCGGGTCGCCGGCCGGCTGGGACGCCGCCGCCCGGCTGGGCCGGCCGGGGGAGTACCCCTACACCCGGGGCGTCTACCCGACGATGTACACCGGCCGCCCGTGGACGATGCGCCAGTACGCGGGCTTCGGCACCGCCGCCGAGTCCAACGCCCGCTACCGGCAGCTGATCGCGGGCGGCGGCACCGGCCTCTCGGTCGCCTTCGACCTGCCCACCCAGATGGGCTACGACTCGGACGCGCCGCTCGCCGCCGGGGAGGTCGGCCGGGTGGGCGTCGCCGTGGACAGCGTCGAGGACATGGCGGTGCTGTTCGACGGCATCCCGCTCGGCGGGGTGTCCACCTCGATGACCGTCAACGCGCCCGCCGCGCTGCTCCTGCTCCTCTACCAACTGGTCGGCGAGGCCCAGGGGGTGGCGCCGTCGGCGCTCACCGGGACGGTCCAGAACGACGTGCTGAAGGAGTACATCGCCCGCGGCACCTACATCTTCCCGCCGGAGCCCTCGCTGCGGCTGGCCGCCGACGTGTTCCGCTACTGCCGGGCCGAGGTCCCGCGCTGGAACACCATCTCGATCTCCGGCTACCACATGGCCGAGGCCGGGGCCGATCCCGCGCAGGAGGTCGCCTTCACCCTGGCCAACGGCATCGCCTACGTCCGTACCGCGCTCGCCGCCGGGATGGCCGTGGACGACTTCGCCCCCCGGCTCTCGTTCTTCTTCGTGGCCCGCACGACCCTGTTGGAGGAAGTGGCCAAGTTCCGCGCCGCACGCAGGATTTGGGCCAGAATCATGCGGGACGGATTCGGCGCCCGGGACCCGCGCTCGCAGATGCTGCGCTTCCACACCCAGACCGCGGGGGTGCAGCTCACCGCCCAGCAGCCCGAGGTCAACCTGGCCAGGGTCACCGTCCAGGCGCTCGCCGCGGTGCTCGGCGGCACCCAGTCGCTGCACACCAACGGCTTCGACGAGGCGATCGCGCTGCCCACCGAGAAGGCCGCCCGGCTCGCCCTGCGCACCCAGCAGGTGCTCGCGTACGAGACCGACGTGACGGCCACCGTCGACCCGTTCGCCGGCTCCTACGCCGTCGAGTCGCTCACCGACGGGGTGGAGGCCGCCGCGCGGGCGCTGATGGACCGGATCGAGGAGCAGGGCGGCGCGGTGGCCGCGATCGAACGCGGCTACCAGAAGGGCGAGATCGAGCGCACTGCCTACCGGCTCCAGCAGGAGACCGACTCCGGGGAGCGGACCGTGGTCGGGGTCAACCGCTTCCGGTCGGACACGGAGGAGCCGTACCAGCCGCTGCGGGTGGACCCGGCGATCGAGGAGCGGCAGGCGCGGCGGCTGGCCCGGCTGCGGGCCGAGCGCTCGGCCGGCGCCGTCACCCGGGCGCTGGACGGGCTGCGCCGCACCGCCGAGGGGACGGGGAACGTGCTGTACCCGATGAAGGAGGCGCTGGCCGCCCGGGCCACCGTCGGCGAGGTGTGCGACGCGCTGCGCGGGGTGTGGGGGACGTACGCCCCGGTGGAGCGCTTCTGACCACCAGCTGAACGGCCGTCAACCCGCCGGTGCCGTCAGGGGGGTTGGCGGCCGTGACCGCCGGCCCGGGGGATCGTTGCACAGGGCACGCAACCCGGGGAAGGCGGCTGAAACAAGATGTCATACCCACGTGTCCGGCCGGTATGCGCCCATCCGGGGACTAGTTTTCCGGAAGTCGGGCCAAATCCCCCCAACAGGCCTACGATTGGCGAGATGAACCGTCCTGAGCCCGCTCAGTCGGGCGCCACTCTGGCCGCCGTACGCCCCGCCGCCGATCTGCGCGACCGGGTCCGGGCGCTGGAGCCCGAGCTGATCGCCTTCCGTCGTGATCTGCACCGGCACCCGGAGCTGGGCCGCCAGGAGTTCCGAACCACCGGGCTGCTGCGCGACCGTCTGGTGGCCGCCGGCCTCGAACCCCGGGTGCTGCCCGGCGGCACCGGCATGCTCGTCGACATCGTCCCGCCCGGCACCACGCCGGGGACGGAGTTCCTGGCCTTCCGCGCCGACATCGACGCGCTGCCGATCGACGACGCCAAGACCGATGTGCCGTACCGCTCCACCGTCCCCGGCCGGGCCCACGCCTGCGGCCACGACGTGCACACCTCGGTGGTGCTCGGCACCGGCCTGGTGCTGGCGGAGGCCGTCCGCACCGGCGAGCTGCGCCGGCCCGTCCGGCTGGTGTTCCAGCCCGCCGAGGAGGTCATGCCGGGCGGCGCGCTGGACGTGATCAAGGCCGGCGGGATGGCGGGCGTCGGGCGGATCTTCGCGGTGCACTGCGACCCCAAGGTGGAGGTCGGCCGGATCGCCCTGCGGGTCGGGGCGATCACCTCGGCCTGCGACCGCCTGGTGCTCCACCTGGACGGCCCCGGCGGGCACACCGCCCGTCCGCACCTGACCACCGATCTGGTCACCGCGGTCGCCAGGATGGCCGCCGACCTCCCGGGCGCGCTGGCCCGCCGGATGGACCCGCGCTGGGGCGTCAGCCTGGTCTGGGGGCGGATCGCCTCCGGCTCCGCGCCCAACGTCATCCCGCAGCACGCCGAACTGGAGGGCACCGTCCGCTGCCTGGAGCTGGACGGCTGGCGCGAGGCGCCGGACCTGCTGCACGAGCTGATCGCCAAGGTGTCCGAGACCTACCGGGCCAAGTGGACGCTGGACTACCACCGCGGGGTGCCGCCGGTGGTCAACGAGGCGGTCTCGGTCGCGCGGTTGGACGAGGCGATGAACGCCCGCTTCGGCGCGGACGGGGCCCAGGTGGTCGAGGGAACCGAGCAGAGCCTGGGCGGCGAGGACTTCTCCTGGTACCTGGAGCACGCCCCGGGCGCGCTGGCCCGGCTCGGTGTCCGGGCGCCCGGCGACGCCACCGTCCGGGACCTCCACCAGGGCCGGTTCGACGTGGACGAGCGGGCGATCGGCATCGGGGTGGAGCTGTTCTCGGCGCTGGCCCTGGAGGCGGACGGCAGCTGACGGCGGGCCGGGCGCGGCGGAGCGGGGTGACGGCTCCGGGGGCGGCGCGGGTGAAGCGGAACGGTCGGATCCGGGGGGTCCGGAACGGTTCCGTAAACTGGGCCGCACCGACCTCGGATCACCGTCCGCGCATGGGATAGAGCCTCAGGAAGAACATCAGACCACGGTTTGATAACAACCCGAACGCTCTGGCACCCCGTAACACAACCGTGTTCTACGCGCGTTACGGTGGCGACCGACCACGCCAAACGGTTGCGTGTAGAAGGAGATATCCCCTTGCGCCGTTCAATGAAGCTCGCCGCGGTTGTGCTCTCGGGTTCCCTGGGCATGGCCTCGCTCGCCGCTTGCGGCGCAAAGAGCACCGACAACTCCTCCTCCGCCGGCTCGGGCGACGGTTCGCTCAAGGTCGGCATGGCCTACGACATCGGCGGCCGCGGCGACCAGTCGTTCAACGACTCCGCCGCCCGTGGCCTCGACAAGGCCAAGTCCGAGCTGGGCGTCTCCGTGACCGAGGCCGAGGCCAAGCAGGGCGAGGCCGAGGCCGACAAGGAGACCCGTCTCAAGAACCTGATCGACGCGGGCTACAAGACGATCGTCGCGGTCGGCTTCGTCTACCAGCCGGCCGTCAACAAGGTCGCCAAGGACAACCCGAACGTGAAGTTCGCGATCATCGACTCGAACGACAAGGACCAGCCGGCCAACGTCACCTCGCTGCTCTTCGCCGAGCAGGAGGGTTCGTACCTGGCCGGTGTCGCCGCCGCGAACAAGTCGAAGGCCAAGCACGTCGGCTTCATCGGCGGTGTGCAGTCCGAGCTGATCAAGAAGTTCGAGGCCGGTTACAAGGCGGGTGTGAAGTCCGTCGACCCGAACATCACGGTCGAGACCACCTACCTGAGCACCCCGCCGGACTTCACCGGCTTCGCCTCGCCCGACAAGGGCAAGGAGTCCGCCCAGGGCCAGCTCGACAAGGGCGCGGACGTCATCTACACCGCCGCCGGCTCCTCCGGCAACGGCGCCATCGAGGCCGTCGCCAACAAGCAGGGCGCCTGGGCCATCGGTGTCGACTCCGACCAGGCCAGCCAGCCGGCCCTGGCGAAGTACAAGAACAGCATCCTGACCTCGATGGTCAAGAACGTCGACACCGCGGTGTTCTCGTACGTCCAGTCGGTCAAGCAGGGTCAGACCCCGACCGGCATCAAGCTGTTCGACCTGAAGGCCGACGGCGTCTCGCTCGCCAAGACCGGCAACAAGATCGACGACATCCAGGACAAGCTGAAGGCCGCCGAGGACGCGATCAAGTCCGGCGCCACCACGATCCCGACCGCGCCGGCCGGCCAGTAAGGCCCGGGCGTCCCGGACGCCGCAGCGCCTGCCGCCTGCCCGGCAGCGCGACGCAACACGACACAGTTCACGGGAGGGGCCCGGCAGGGTGCGCTCAACGCGTACCCCCGGGCCCTGTTCCGTCTCCCCATGTTCCCCCTTGGCCCTCCCAGCGCAACGACGCGCCTCCAGACCACCAGGAGATCGCCATCACCGCATCCGACCCCGTCCCCCCGCGCGAGGACGGCACCCCCAGCGCGGGGACGGCGACACCGGCCGTCGAGCTGCGCGGCATCACCAAGCGCTTCCCGGGTGTCGTGGCCAACCACGACATCAACCTGACCGTCCGCACCGGCACCGTGCACGCCCTGATGGGTGAGAACGGCGCCGGCAAGTCGACGCTGATGAAGATCCTCTACGGCATGCAGAAGCCGGACGAGGGCACCATCGCGATCAACGGCGAGCTGTGCGAGTTCCACACCCCCGGCGACGCCATCTCCCGCGGCATCGGCATGGTGCACCAGCACTTCATGCTCGCCGACAACCTCACGGTGTGGGAGAACGTCGTCCTCGGCGGCGAGAAGCTCCACGGCATCGGCGCCAAGGCGAAGGCGAAGATCAAGGAGATCTCCGACCAGTACGGCCTGGGCGTGCGCCCGGACGCCCTGGTCGAGGACCTCGGCGTCGCCGACCGCCAGCGCGTCGAGATCCTCAAGGTGCTGTACCGCGGCGCCAAGATCCTGATCCTGGACGAGCCCACGGCCGTGCTCGTCCCGCAGGAGGTCGACGCGCTGTTCGACAACCTGCGGGACCTCAAGTCCGAGGGCGTCACCGTCATCTTCATCTCGCACAAGCTGCACGAGGTGCTCGCGGTGGCCGACGCGATCAGCGTCATCCGGCGCGGCACCACGGTCGGCGACGCCGACCCGAAGGCCGTCACCGCCCGCCAGCTCGCCGAGCTGATGGTCGGCGCCGAGCTGCCCTCCCCGGAGAGCCGCGAGTCGACCGTCACCGACACCGTGATGCTCGACGTCGAGGGCCTGCGGATCGCCAAGACCGACGCCGAGGGCATCGAGCGCGTCGTCCTGGACGACATCTCGCTGCGCATCCGCAAGGGCGAGATCCTCGGCATCGCCGGTGTCGAGGGCAACGGCCAGGCCGAGCTGGTCGAGGCCGTCATGGGCATGCTGACGCTGAACGCCGGCACCGTCACCCTGGACGGCAAGGACCTCTCCGGCACCCTGACCCGGGCCCGCCGCGAGGCCGGCATCGGCTACATCCCCGAGGACCGCCACAAGCACGGCCTGCTGCTGGAGGCCCCGCTCTGGGAGAACCGCATCCTCGGCCACGTCACCGAGGCGCCCAACTCCAAGGGCCTGCTGCTGGACCCGGCCGCCGCCCGGACGGACACCTGGCGGATCGTCGAGGAGTACGACGTCCGCACCCCCGGCATCGAGGTCACCGCGGCCTCGCTCTCCGGCGGCAACCAGCAGAAGCTGATCATCGGCCGCGAGATGAGCCACCAGCCCAAGCTCCTGATCGCCGCCCACCCCACCCGTGGCGTGGACGTCGGCGCGCAGGCGCAGATCTGGGAGCACATCCGGGTCGCCCAGCGGGCCGGCCTGGCCGTCCTGCTGATCTCCGCGGACCTGGACGAGCTGATCGGCCTGTCCGACACCATCCGGGTCATCTACCGCGGCCGCCTGGTCGCCGACGCCGACCCGGCCACCGTCACCGCCGAGGACCTCGGTACCGCGATGACCGGTGCCGCCAGCGGCCACCTGGAGTCCGAGCCGGAGGCCGTCGCCGAGGCGCAGGCCGTCGCGGCCGAGGGCACCGAGGCCGGGCACCAGCCCACCGACACCGCCGACGACCCGCAGGCGGGGGAGTAACCCATGACCAGTCCCAATCCCGCAGCCGCGAAGCCCGGCCTGGCCCAGCGGTTCAGCGGTGAGCGGATCGTGCTCGCGCTGGCGGCGCCGGTGCTCGCGGTCCTGCTCTCCGTGGCGATCTGTTCCGTCCTGCTGGCGACCTCGGGCAAGAACCCGTTCGACGCCTGGAACGTGATGCTCACGTACGCCAGCAAGTCGGACGGCCAGGTGGGCATCCTCAACCGGTCCACCACCTACTACCTGGCCGCCGCGGCCGCCGCGTTCGGGTTCCGGATGAACCTGTTCAACATCGGCGTCGAGGGCCAGTACAAGGTCGCGGCGCTGTTCGCGGCCTTCGTCGGCGCCAAGGTGGACCTGCCGGCCTTCATCCAGATCCCGCTGCTGCTGGTCACCGCCATGCTGGTCGGCGGCCTGTACGCGAGCGTCGCCGGTCTGCTGAAGGTCTACCGCGGTGTCAGCGAGGTCATCTCGACCATCATGCTGAACTCGATCGCGACCGCGATCATCGGTCTGCTGCTCGTCCCCGGCATCTTCGCGCCGAAGACCAGCGGCACCACCAACTCGATCCAGACCGAGCCGATCTCGCAGTCCAGCCACTTCTTCGCGATGGAGACGGCCGGCGGGACGCTCTGGGGCTTCATCTTCGTCGCCGCCCTGGTCGGCGTGGTCTTCCAGTTCGTGCTGACCCGCACCCGCTTCGGCTTCGACCTGCGCGCCACCGGCCGCTCGGAGTCCGCCGCGACCGCCTCCGGCGTGAACGTCAAGCGCATGGTGGTCATCTCGATGGTCGTCTCCGGCGCCATCGCCGGTCTGATCGGCCTGCCGGAGCTCCTGCAGAACTCGCACTACTTCGGCCAGAGCTTCCAGCCCGGCCTGGGCTTCCTGGGCATCTCGATCGCCCTGCTCGGCCGGAACAGCCCGATCGGCATCGCCTTCGCGGCGCTGCTGTTCGCCTTCCTGGACGTCACCGGCTCGGTGCTGCCGCTCCAGGGCGGCTTCCCCTTCGAGATCGTCGACGTCATGAAGGGCACCATCGTCATCTGCGTCGTCGTCGCGTACGAGCTGGTGCGCCGCTACGGCCTGAAGCGCCAGCAGCAGAAGGTCGGCGCCCAGCTCGCCGCCCAGGCCGCCGCGACCAGCAACAAGGAGGTTGCGGCATGAGCCAGAACTTCACGGTCGATTACTGGAAGCGGATCGTTTTTCCGCTCGGAGAGCCGTCGGGCGGACCCGCGAAGAAGCGCAAGCTGTCCTGGCCGGTCGTCCTGCTGCTGATCGCGGGCGCCCTGGTGCTGTTCTCCGCCGTGGGCATGGCCACCGGCAACCACTCGCTGACCTCCTCCGGGCAGATCACCGCCGCGCTCGGCGCGGCCGTGCCGATCGGCATGGCCGGTCTGGGCGGTCTCTGGTCCGAGCGGGCCGGCGTGGTCAACATCGGTCTCGAAGGCATGATGGTCGCCGGCACCTTCTGCGGTGCCTGGGCGGGCTACCTGGTCAACCCGTGGGTCGGCCTGCTGGCCGGCATGCTGGGCGGGGCGCTCGGCGGCCTGCTGCACGCGGTCGTCACCGTCACCTTCGGCGTCGACCACATCGTCTCCGGCGTCGGCATCAACCTGCTGATCCCCGGCATCTGCGCGTACGTCAACCGGATCTACTACAAGGACTACGTCTCGGCCGGTGCCGGCCAGAACCAGTCCCCGCCGGCGGACCCGCTGCCGTACATCACCGTCCCGGGCCTGTCCTCCGGGCTGAAGAGCATCGAGAACCACCACTGGTTCCTGGTCTCGGACGTCGCGGGCGTGCTCGGCGGCCTGGTCACCAACATCTCGGTGGTCGTGCTGGTGGCCGGCGCGCTGATCGTGGTCAGCTACTTCGCGCTCTGGCGCACGGTGTTCGGCCTGCGGCTGCGCTCCTGCGGCGAGAACCCGACCGCCGCCGAGTCGCTGGGCGTCAACGTCTACAAGTACAAGTACCTCGCGGTCATCGCCTCCGGTGCCTTCGCGGGCCTCGGCGGGGCGTACCTCTCGCTGGTCGCGGCGCACTTCTACAAGGACGGCCAGACCCTCGGCCGCGGCTTCATCGGCCTCGCCGCGATGATCTTCGGCAACTGGATGCCGGGCGGCCTCGCCATGGGCGCGGGCCTGTTCGGCTTCACCGACAGCCTCCAGCTGCGCGACCCGGAGTCGGTGCACGTGATGATCCTGATCGTGGGCATCGCGATGGTGCTGCTCGCGCTCTGGCACCTGTACCGCCGCAAGTACACCGCGACGGTGGCCTCCTTCGTGGTGGCGGCCGGCCTGATCGCCTGGTACTCGTTCACCGACGAGGTGCAGCGCCCGCTGATCGTCGCCACGCCGTACCTGATCACCCTGGTGGTGCTCTCGCTGGCCGCGCAACGGCTGCGGATGCCGAAGGCGGACGGCCAGATCTACCGCAAGGGCCAGGGCAAGTGACCGCCGACGGGCCCGCGGCGCCGCCCGCTATCGACTGGGAGCTGCTGCGTTCGGCGGCGCGCGAGGCCATGGGCCGCGCGTACGCGCCGTACAGCAGGTTCCCGGTCGGCGCGGCCGCGCTGGTGGACGACGGCCGGGTGGTCACGGGCTGCAACGTCGAGAACGCCTCGTACGGGCTGGGGCTGTGCGCCGAGTGCGGGCTGGTGTCCGCGCTGCACTCCTCCGGCGGCGGCCGGCTGGTCGCCTTCACCTGCGTGGACGGCGCCGGCGAACTGCTGATGCCGTGCGGGCGCTGCCGCCAGCTGCTGTACGAGCACGGCGGGCCGGGGCTGCTGATCGAACTGGCCTCGGGCATCAAGCCGATGAGCGAGGTCCTGCCCGACGCGTTCGGGCCGGAACGGCTCTAGCCTCCCTTTCTGTTACGCGCGTAGAGTGTCGCGAGTGGGCCGGAACCCGGTCATCTCGCGACACTCTTCGCTTTTGAAACCCCTCTTGGAGCACGCATGGACGCCATCTCCGTCATCAGGACCAAGCGCGATCGCGGAGAACTGAGCGACGCTCAGATCGACTGGGTCATCGACGCCTACACCCGCGGCGAGGTCGCCGACGAGCAGATGTCCGCACTGGCGATGGCGATCCTGCTGAACGGCATGAAGCCGCACGAGATCAGCCGCTGGACCGACGCCATGATCCGCTCCGGCGTCCGGATGGACTTCTCCTCGCTGCCGCTGCCCACCAGCGACAAGCACTCCACCGGCGGCGTCGGCGACAAGATCACCCTGCCGCTCGCCCCGCTGGTCGCCGCCTGCGGCGCCGCCGTCCCGCAGCTCTCCGGCCGCGGCCTCGGCCACACCGGCGGCACCCTGGACAAGCTGGAGTCCATCCCCGGCTGGCGCGCCCTGCTCTCCAACGAGGAGATGATGGACGTGCTGGGCTCCGTCGGCGCGGTGATCTGCGCGGCCGGCGACGGCCTCGCGCCCGCCGACAAGAAGCTGTACGCGCTGCGCGACGTCACCGGCACCGTCGAGGCCATCCCGCTGATCGCCTCCTCGATCATGTCGAAGAAGATCGCCGAGGGCACCGGCGCGCTCGTCCTGGATGTCAAGGTCGGCTCCGGGGCGTTCATGAAGAACCTGGACGACGCCCGCGAACTCGCCCGCACCATGGTCGGCCTGGGCACCACCGCCGGGGTCAACACCGTCGCCCTGCTCACCGACATGTCCACCCCGCTCGGCCTCACCGCGGGCAACGCGCTGGAGGTCCGCGAGTCCGTCGAGGTGCTCGCGGGCGGCGGCCCGGCCGACGTCGTCGAGCTCACCCTCGCGCTCGCCCGCGAGATGCTCGCCGCGGCCGGCGTCCACGGCAAGGACCCGGCGGACGCGCTGCGCGACGGCACCGCGATGGACCACTGGCGCCGCATGATCGCCGCCCAGGGCGGCGACGTCGACGCCCCGCTCCCGGTCGCCCGCGAGCAGCACGTCATCCCGGCGCCCGCCTCCGGCGTGCTCACCACGCTGGACGCCTACGCGATCGGCGTCAGCGCCTGGCGCCTGGGCGCCGGCCGCGCCCGCAAGGAGGACCCGGTGCAGGCCGGCGCCGGCATCGAGATGCACGCCAAGCCCGGCGACACCGTGGTGGCCGGCCAGCCCCTGCTGACCCTGCACACCGACACCCCCGAGCGCTTCGACTACGCCGTCGAGGCCCTGGCCGGCGGCATCGAGGTCGCCCCGGCGGGCACCGCCTTCACCCCGAACCCGATCGTCCTCGACCGCATCGCGTAGTCATACGGCCACCGCGTGTGCGGCAGCGTGCTCTACGCTGCCGCACACGGGAGTCGACCGCTTCAAGAGGCGTATGCGGGGGACTGCCGAGGTCACCCGGGCGCTGTGGGCCCGGAAGGTCTGCGAGCCGGGTGACGAGGAGCCCGCACCCGCCACCCGGGTGCGGGCTCCTGTGCGTCAGGCGTACGTGAGCAGACTGCCGGTGTCGAGCGTCCAGGGGCCGACGGCGATCGTGTCGCCGAAGGCGAACTTCTCCCGGGACTCGTAGCCGGGTTCCGAGTGCACGACGCCCGTGCCCGTGCGGGGATCGACGAGCAGGTAGAACGGGATCCCCATGGCCGAGTAGTCGCGCACCTTGTCGTGGTAGTCGTTCTCCGGGTTGGACTTGGAGACGATCTCCACGACGAGCAGAACCTCGTGCGGGAGGACCGCCCGCTGCTCGCCCTCCAGGGTCGCCTCGGGGAACACCATCAGGTCCGGGTTGCGCAGTCGGCCGAGCCCCGCGTCCTGGAGGTCCGCGCCGTGGTAGGCGATGTGACCCGGGTGGGTCGTCGGCAACTGGGCGTTGAGCTGCCGGGAGAGGCGCAGCACGGCGAGCTCGTGGCGCTTCACGGGCGACATCATCATGACGATCTGGCCGTCGGCGATCTCGATCTTCCCTATCCCCGGCACCTTCGGCAGCTGATCCGCGATCTCGAGCAACCGGGCGTACACAGCAGGATCGATGCTCATATTCCGGAGTGTATCGGCGGCCGCCGTCAAGCGTCCGCGACCGTTCGCCGGGCGGTGGTGTGGGCCTGGCGGGTGGCGTAGAGGGTGACGGCGGCGGCGAGGGTCATGGCGGTGAGGCCGACGGTGGCGGCGCCGGGCCAGCCGGTGGCGTGGTAGGCGTCGGCGCCGAGGGTGCCGCCGAGGCTGTTGCCGAGGTAGTAGGCGATCAGGTAGAGGGCGGAGGCCTGGGCGCGGCCCTCGGTGGCGGTGCGGCCGACGGAGGAGGAGGCGGTGGCGTGGCCGGCGAAGAAGCCGGCGGTGATCAGGACCAGGCCGAGCAGGGCGCAGGTGAGGGATTCGGCGAGGGAGAGCAGCAGGCCGGCCGCGGTCACGCCGATGGAGACGTAGAGGGCGCCGCGCCGGCCGAGGCGGCCGGCGAGCCGGCCGGCCGCGGCGGAGGTGCCGGTGCCGACCAGGTAGACCACGAAGATCGAGGCGGCGATCGACTCCGGCAGGTGGAAGGGCGCGGCGATCAGCCGGTAGCCGACGGTGTTGTAGACCGCGCCGAACACCGCCATGAACAGCATGCCGAGCAGGTACAGCCGTAGCAGCAGCGGGTTGCGCAGGTGCCGTCCGACGGTGCGGGTGAGCGCGCGGGCGTCCACCGGGGCCGGGGTGAAGTGCCGGGCGGCGGGGATCAGCAGCCGGAAGGCGAGGGTGGCGAGCAGGGCGAGGACGGCGGAGGCGGCGAGGCCCCAGCGCCAGCCGAGTCCGGCGGCGGTCCAGCCGGAGAGCAGTCGGCCGCCCATGCCGCCGATGCTGTTGCCGGCCACGTACAGGCCCATCGCGGAGGGCAGGGCGCTGGGGTGGACCTCCTCGGCGAGGTAGGCCATGGCGGTGGCGGGGAGCCCGGCGAGGACGGCGCCCTGGAGGACCCGCAGGACGACGAGGGTGGTGAGGTCCGGCGCGAAGGGCAGGGCGAGGGCGAACGCGGAGGCGGCGAGGGTGGAGGCCGTCATCACCGCGGTGCGGCCGTACCGGTCGGAGAGCGCGCTGGCCGGGAGCAGCCCGAGGGCGAGGCCGAGGGTGGCGGCGGAGGCCGTCCAGCTGGCCTGGCCGGGGGTGAGGTCGAGGTCGGCCGAGAGGATCGGCAGCAGGCCCTGGGTGGAGTAGAGCAGGACGAAGGTCGCGACCCCGGCGGCGAACAGGGCGAGGTTGGCGCGGCGGAAGGCGCGCTGGCCGGGGCGGTGGCGGTCGTCGGCGGTGAGGGTGGCGGTGGCGGGGGCATCCGGGGTGGTCACGGATGCCCCGGTATCGGCGGGCTGCATGTCGTCGACCGTAGGCCTGTCGGCGTTGATGCGTCCAATGCATGAAGTGTGGATGATCGATGCACTGGCGTATGAGTCGAGGTGGTGCGGGGATGTCCGGTCCGGAATCGGTGGACGGCGGGGAACAGCGGTACCGGGTGGCCGAGTTGGGGCCGGAGGAGCCGGCCGTGCTGCTGGCGCCCCGGCTGGCCCGGTTCGCGGCGGTGGCCCGGCTGGAGCACGTGACCCAGGCGGCCGCGCTGCTCGGGGTGCCGCAGCCGACGCTGTCGCGCGCGGTGGCCGGGCTGGAGGAGGAGCTGGGGGTGGACCTGCTGGCCCGCCAGGGCCGTACGGTCCGGCTGACCAGGGCGGGCCGGCTGCTGCTGGCCTCGGTGGAGCGGGCGCTGGCCGAGCTGGAGCGGGGTGCGGAGGCGGCCCGGGCGGAGGCGGACCCGGCGGTGGGCCTGGTGGCCTTCGGCTTCCTGCACACGATGGGCCCGGACGCGGTGCCGGCGCTGCTGCGCGGCTTCCGCACGGAGCACCCGCGGGTGCGGTTCCAGCTGGTGCAGGACTACGGCGCGGCGATGCTGGAGCGGCTGCGGGCCGGGGAGTTGGACCTCTGCCTGGTCGCGCCGCTGCCGGAGGACCCGGCGTTCGCCGCCCGGCCGCTGGACGAGCAGCGGCTGCACCTGGTCGTCCCGGCGGACCACCGGCTGGCCGGGCGGCGGCGGATCCGGCTGGCGGAGGTGGCCGAGGAGCCGTTCGTCGGGCTGGAGCAGGGGTACGGGCTGCGCGCGATCACGGACGGCTTCTGCGCGGAGGCCGGGTTCGTCCCCCGGCTGGCGTTCGAGGGGGAGGAGGCGGAGACGCTGCGCGGGCTGGTGGCGGCCGGGCTGGGGGTGGCGCTGCTGCCGCCGGCCCTGGTGCCGCGGCCGGGGGTGGTGGAGCTGGAGGTGACGGCGCCGCGGACCCGGCGGGCGATCGGGTTGGCCTGGGCGGCGGGGCGGCCGTTGGCCCCGCCGGCGCGGGCGTTCCGGGACTTCGTGCTGTCCCGGCGCGGGCGGCTGCTGCAGCACGACTGAGAACGCCGTCGTGCGGCGCGACCGACGCCGTCGTGCGGCGCGACCGGGCCCGTCGCGGCGGCGGGTTGACGCTTTGGTGGATCGTATGGACCGGTCGGTGGAATTCCGGGTGGAGTTTGGACCATCCGGCGGTGTTCGCGGTGGTCGGTCTACGCGCGTAGGGGCTATATTTCCGCAATGGAACAGCAGATCCCCGTCACCACCGCGGGCACCGGCCCGCGCATCCCCACTCCCGACCAGATCCGCCGCGCGCCGAAGGTCCTCCTGCACGACCACCTGGACGGCGGGCTGCGCCCGGAGACCGTGGTCGAGCTGGCCGCCGCCTGCGGCTACCAGGGCCTGCCCACCACCGACCCCAAGGAGCTCGGCGAGTGGTTCCGCGAGGCCGCCGACTCCGGCTCGCTGGTCCGCTACCTGGAGACCTTCGCGCACACCTGCGCCGTGATGCAGACCCGTGAGGCGCTGATCAAGGTCGCCGCGGACTGCGCCGAGGACCTGGCCGCCGACGGCGTCGTGTACGCCGAGGTCCGCTACGCCCCCGAGCAGCACCTGGAGGCCGGACTGAGCCTGGACGAGGTCGTCGAGGCCGTCCAGGAGGGCTTCCGCCTCGGCGAGGCCAACGCCCGCGCGGCCGGCCACCGGATCCGCGTCGGCACCCTGATCACCGCGATGCGGCACGCCGCCCGCTCGCAGGAGATCGCCGAACTGGCCAACCGCCACCGGGACTCGGGCGTCGTCGGCTTCGACATCGCCGGTGCCGAGGCCGGCTACCCGCCCACCCGCCACCAGGCCGCCTTCGACTACCTCAAGGGCGAGAACAACCACTTCACCATCCACGCGGGCGAGGCCTTCGGCCTGCCGTCGATCTGGGAGGCCCTGCAGTGCTGCGGCGCCGACCGGCTCGGCCACGGCGTGCGGATCGTCGACGACATCACGGTGGGCGAGGACGGCACGGTCGAGCTCGGCCGGCTGGCCGCGTACGTGCGCGACAAGCGCATCCCGCTGGAGATGTGCCCGACCTCCAACATCCAGACCGGCGCCGCCGCCTCGTACGCCGAGCACCCGATCGGGCTGCTCAGCCGGCTGAAGTTCCGGGTCACCGTGAACACCGACAACCGGCTGATGAGCGGCACCAGCATGAGCCGGGAGTTCGGCCACGTGGTGGACGCCTTCGGCTACACCCTGGGCGACCTGGAGTGGTTCACGGTGAACGCGATGAAGTCCGCGTTCCTGCCCTTCGACGAGCGGCTGGCGATGATCAGCGACGTGATCAAGCCGGGCTACGCCGAGCTGAAGGCGGAGTGGCTGTTCAGCGCGGGCACCGGCGGCAACTGAGCCTCCGGGGCGCGGCGCCCCGGCGCGCGCCGGTCGGATGAACTCCAGGCTCCTGCAAGGGGGTTGGTGTTCATCCGACTACTCACTCGGGTGAGTGAACGCCCTTTGGCTCCCGCGTGACCTGCTCACTACGGTGTGCCAGTCATGCCGAAACGTCGCGGCGGCGGTCGCCCGTCCGCCGGTCCCGTGCGCGAAGTCGGCGACCGACGAGGACCCAAAGGGGACCAACCATGAAGCAGGCTCTCAAGGCCGCCGGTACCGCGGCGCTCGGCATCGCCATCGTGGCGGTCGGCGCCGGTGCCGCCTCCGCGGCCGACGGCCAGGCGGCCGGCGGCCTCGGGCTGCCCACCGGCGCGTTGACGAACCCGGCGGTGACCGGTGCGGTCACCGACACCGCCGCCAAGCTGCCCGCCGCCGGCAAGGTGACCGAGACGCTGGGCACCCTCGCCCCGAGCGTCGGCAAGGCCGTCCCCGCCGGGGACACCCCGCTGGCCGGCGTCACCGAGCAGCGCGCCGCCCAGCAGCGCGCCGCGCTCCCGACCATCCCCGGTCTGGACAAGACCCCGATCGGCGGGCTGACCAGCACCCTCCCGGCCATCCCCGGCCTGACCGGCTGAGCCACGGCCCACGGCACGGCGACGGGCCGCCCACCCCGGAGACCCCGGGGCGGGCGGCCCGTCGCCGTGCGGTGAGGCCCGGTCGCCCCCGGGCCGCTTGGTCGAGGGCGGGTCCCCGGGCCGCCGGGCTTACGGCTCCTGGGGGAGCAGCACCCAGAGGGCCAGGTAGAGCAGGAACTGGGGGCCGGGCAGCAGGCAGGAGAGCAGGAAGATCACGCGGACGGTCCACGGGGTCAGGCCGAAGCGTTCGGCGATCCCGGCGCAGACACCGGCGAGGACGCGGTTGCGGCGAGGACGGGCGAGGCGCGCACTCATGATTCTCTCCCTGTGGTGGCGGCCCGGTCCGGCAGGTCCGGCGGGCTGGTTCCATCCTCCGCCGCCGTCGGCCCCCGGGCCTCAGCCCGGCAGGTGATTCCCGGCCCCGAAGGGTCACCGGGGAGTCGTAGCCGGATGTCGGGGTTCCCTCGGGGTGGTCCCGGGGAACCGGGCGCGGTCCTCGGTCCGGACCGCCGGACGGGGCTCGGTAGGATGCTGCCGATCGCGGTCGGCCGGGGGGCGGACGAAAGCCCGACACTGTTGCGAAACGATCTCCCGTGCAAGCGATTTCACGTCCTGATGGGTTCTCTCCCGCATTCTCCCGTGAGGTTGGATTGCACATTCGGCAGCGCAGATTCCTGACCGCGACCACCGCCGTCACCCTGGCCTCCGGCCTGGCCGCCGTCGGGGTCGCGGCCGTCTTCGCCGCGCCGGAGGCCGTCGCGCTGTCCCCGGGCGCCCGGACCCGACCCTCGCCGGTCACGATCGCCTTCGGCGGCCTTCCCGGCACCGTCACGGCGGGGGGCGCGCCGGTGGAGTTCACCGCGACGCTCCGGAACACCGCCGACCACCGGCTGGACGTGCCGTCCTCGGCCTTCGTCGTCGCGGACGCCGGCGCCGGCGCGGGGCAGGGCCACTTCCGGCTGGAGTACCGGGCGCCCGGCGGCACCCGGTGGCAGGACGCCAGGGCGAACCCCGCGGGCACGGGCGCCGTCTGGGCGCTCGACCAGCCCGCCGTGCTGTCGCTGCCGGCCGGCGCCGAGGCCGTCTACCGGCTGCGGCTCACCGTCACCGCCGACGCCCCGGCCGGCCGGGTGGCACCGGGCTTCGACTCCGTGGTCTCGGACCCGGCCCTGCCGCCGGAGCAGCGCGCCACCGACGCGAGCAGCGGCCGCCCGGAGCTGGTCATCGTTCCGGCGGGGGCGCCGACCACCGCGCCGGCGACCGCACCGGCCACGGCGCCGCCCGCCCCGGCGGCCACCGCGGAGGTCGGGCTCCACGGCGTGCCCGTCGTGTTCACGGTGGGCGGCGAGGCGAGGCCGTTCACACTGGTCCTCACCAACCGGAGCGGCCGGGAGCTGCGGGTCGTGCCCGCGGTCGTGTTCCAGGGGGCGGCCGAACTTCCTTCGGATACGGTCGAGTTGGAGTTCCGTGGCGCCGACGGGCAGTGGCGGGGCGCCACCCCGGGCCGCGGCCCGGGGCACCCGAACCGGCTCGACTTCGCGCTGCGGACCGGGGACGGGGACGCCGACGTCATCACGCTGGCGAAGGGCGAGAGCCGCACCGTCGACCTCCGGCTGGCCTTCACCAAGGACGCGCCGATCCTGTTCGAGTCCCTGACGGCCGTGTCGCGCACCCTGCCGGAGCGGGGCGAGAGCGCGGCCGAGGCGGCCGGTCCGGCGGCCGACTTCATCACCGTGGCCGCGACGGGCGCCACCGCCGCACCCGCTCCGACCTTCGTGGACTCCGCCCCGGACCCGGACGTGCCGGAGCGGGCCGCCGCCCCGGTCCTCCCGGTCGTGCGGGCCACCGGCACGTCGCCGAGCCCGGCGGGGGCCGGCTCGCCGGTGGTCACCGCCGCCGCCCCGGCCGGGGACGGCGGGCTGGCCTCCACCGGCGGCGGCAGGGCCACGGAGCCGATGGCGATCACCGGGGCGACCGCGATCGCCCTCGGCCTCGGCACCCTGGTGGTGGCGTGGCGCCGCAACCGCGTGCGGGGCGGCACCGGGGACTGAGCCGGACACGCCGGAAGGCCCGCCCGTCGCCGCTTCGCAGCGGGTGACGGGCGGGCCTTCCGGCGTTCGTACGGCGGTACGGCTCGGCTCGGCGCGATCAGCCGGCCGGGTGCTGCGGCGGCTGCGGCTGCGCGTACGGGTTGTCCGCCACCGGCTGCGGCGGGACACCCGGCTGGTACGGCGAGGCGCCCGGCGCCGGGGCGGGCGGCACGGGGGCACCGGCCGGCGGCGGGACGGGCGCGCCCGGCTGCGCGGCGTACGGGGCCTGCGGGGCGTTGGGGTTGAACGGCGGCTGCGGCGCCTGCGGGGCGTTGGGGTTGAACGGCGCGTTGGGGTTGAACGGCGCCTGCTGGGCGGCGTTCGGGTTGAACGGCGCGTTCGGGTCGAACGGGGCGGCCGCCTGCGCGGGCTGCTTCTTGGCGTTGCTGCGCTCCACCAGCGCCTTCACCGAGGCGACGATCATGCCGACCGGCAGGATGAACGCCTTGAAGAAGATGGTGTACGTGCCGCCCTCGAAGACGAACGCCAGGTAGTAGGCGTACCCCAGGAACGCGAGGCCGAGGACGAGGTTGAGGATGCGCAGGCCGACCTTCAGTCCGCCGGCCGCGACCCCGAGGGCCACCATGATGGCGCCGCTGAGGGCCAGCAGTACGACGTACCAGGAGAAGAGCGGTTCGGCGCTGAAGTCGAGATTGTTCACGGGGGCTTTCCTGGGAGGGGAAGGAGAAAAACGGCGGGAACCGTTCGGGGACGACAGCGCACAGTACTGGAGGCGGCCGACATCCGTCGCCGCCTTTGTGTCACGGTGTCATTGCGCCGGTCCGGAGCGGGAGTAGACGAGGTGGGGAAATGACGGGGTTTGAGGTGCTGCGGGTCTTTTGCGGGCCCGACGGGAGCCACGGGAACGCGCTCGGGGTGGTGCGCGACGGCGCCGCCGTGCCGGGTCGCGCGGACCGGCAGCGGGTCGCGCGCGAACTGGGCTTCAGCGAGACGGTGTTCGTCGACGACCCGGAGCGCGGGGAGATCGACATCTACACCCCGTCGGTGCGCCTGCCGTTCGCCGGCCACCCGTGCGTGGGCGCCGCCTGGCTGCTCGGGGTGGACCGGTTGGTCACGGCCGCCGGCGAGGTGGCCGTGCGGCGCGAGGGCGGGCTGATCCGGATCGAGGCCCGGCCCGAGTGGGCCCCGGGGCGCACGCTGCGGCCGTACGGTTCGGCGGCCGAGGTGGAGGCGCTGGAGGTGCCGCCGCCGGGGGAGTGGGTCTACGCCTGGGCCTGGCAGGACGAGGCGGCCGGCACCGTCCGGGCCCGGGCCTTCCCCGGGCGGGGCGACGGGATCGACGAGGACGAGGCGACCGGTGCGGCCGCCCTGCTGCTGGCCGCGCACCTCGGCCGGGCGCTGACCATCACCCAGGGCCGGGGCTCGCGGCTGCTGGCCGGGCCGCGCCCGGGTGGGCTGGTCGAGGTCGGCGGCCGGGTGGTCCGGGACCCGCGGCCGGATCAGCCGGCCGGGGGCGTCGGCTCCGCGTAGGCGCGCCGCCGGGCGGCGGGCGTGACGGCGGCGACCGAGGTGGCGGCCGCGGCCGAGGTGGCGGCGGCGACCGAGGCGACGGCCGGCGGCACCGAGAGCACCGTCATCCGGGGCACCCGCGGCCGCCGGTCCCGCAGCAGGTGCCGCAGGCCCGGGACGAGCGCGAGGTGGACGACGGCCACGCCGACCACGGCGAGCAGGATGTGGTCCACGTTGAGGACGTGCCCGGGTGCCCAGGAGGAGAGGAACTCCAGCGCGGTCGCCAGCAGCGCGGAGGCGCCGGTGGTGCGCAGGAAGGACGGCAGCCAGGGGGCCCGGAGCCGGCCGCCGGCCAGCGGCAGCAGGACCCCGAGCGGGGCCAGCAGCAGGAGTTCGCCGACCACCTGCCAGCCGCTGGAGGAGCGGAGCGAGGCGAACGGCGTCAGGTTGGCGTCGTACACCCAGGCCACCGGCAGCGGTCTCAGCACCAGCCAGAGCACCAGTGCCAGGTGGCCGGTGAGGCCCGCCAGTCCGGCCAACCGGAGGGGACGGTGGACGGCCGCCGCCGGGTTGCTCTCGGTCCCCGCGCCGGAACGCTCGTCGCGTGTCCTGGTGCCATCTCGCTGCACGGGGGGAAGGACGTGGGCCGACGTCACGTCGGTTCCACACCCGGCGTGAACATTCCCAAACGCGCCCCCGAACCCCCTTCCCGCCCCCCTCCCGCCCCTTGCCGGCGGCCTGCCCGCAGGGCGGCCCGCTCGCCGGGCGGGCCACTTGCAGGGCGGCCCACCCCCAGGGCGGGCTACCGGCAGGGCGAGGCCGTCGGCACCGCGCTGAACACGTTGTCCGGCGGCGGGCTGCCCGGCGCCACCGGGGTGGGCGACGGGCTCGGGCTCACGCCCGCCTTGGTGCCGCGGGTCGGGGACACGGTCGGGGCCGGGCCCGGCGGGGTGGCCAGGGCCGCCGGTATGTGCGGGGAGGTCGGGCAGGCCGTCCGGCTGGCGGGCGCGCCGGCGTCGACCGGCACGGCGGTCGGCCGGATGCCGCAGCCGGAGGCCAGCGCGACCAGCAGCAGCACGCCGGCGCCGCGGCGCAGGACGGTGCGGGGGACAACGGTGTCGGTGGGGCTGGTCACGTGGCGTCCTTGTCCTCGGCGGCGTCGCCGGCGGGGCCGCCCTCGGCCTCGCCCGCGGACGGCGGAGGCGGCGGGGCCAGCGGCAGCGTCAGGGTGAACACCGCGCCGACCTCCCCGTTCGCCGCCGTGATCGTTCCCCCGTGTATCTGCGCGTTGGCCATCGCGATCGACAGGCCGAGGCCGCTGCCCTCCGAGCGGGCCCGCCCCCGGTCCGCCTTGTAGAAGCGGTCGAAGACGTGCGGCAGCACGTCCTCCGGGATGCCCGGGCCGCTGTCGGAGACCTCGACCACGACCGACTCCCCGTCCTGCCGGACCTTGACCCGCACCGGCGAGCCGCCGTGCTTCAGCGCGTTGCCGATCAGGTTGGCGAAGACCACGTCGAGCCGGCGCGGGTCGACCACGGCCAGGATGCCGCGCGGGGCGTCCAGTTCGACCGCGTCGTACCAGGCCCGCCCGTCGATGCAGGACATGATCAGGTCGGCGATGTCCACCTCGTCGGCGACCAGCCTGGCGGTACCGGCGTCGAAGCGGGTCACCTCCATCAGGTTCTCCACCAGGTCGGACAGCCGCCGGGTCTCGCTGACCACGAGCCGGACGGCCGGCTCGATCATCGGGTCCAGCGACTCGGCCTCGTCCTCCAGGATGTCCGTCACGGCGGTCATCGCGGTCAGCGGGGTGCGCAGCTCGTGCGACATGTCGGCGACGAACCGCCGGCTCTGCGCCTCGCGCGCGCTCAGCTCCTCGACCTGCTCGTGCAGCTGCTCCGCCGTCCGGTTGAAGGTCCTCGCCAGGTCGGCGAGCTCGTCCGAGCCGTCGACCTCCAGCCGGGTGTCCAGGTGCCCCTCGCCGAGCCGCCGGGCGGCGTCGCCGAGCCGCTTGACCGGCCGCAGCACGGTGGCCGAGGCGGCCTGGGCGAGCAGTGCCGAGCCGATCAGCGCGAACAGCGTGGCGATCGCCAGCGACCAGCCCAGGGTGTTGAGGTCGGCCCGCTCGTTCTCCAGCGACTTGAACATGTACGCCGTCGGGCCGTTCGGCACCACCTTGGTGCCGCCG
Source organism: Kitasatospora sp. NPDC001119 (assembly GCF_053598475.1). Classification (NCBI taxonomy): domain Bacteria; kingdom Bacillati; phylum Actinomycetota; class Actinomycetes; order Kitasatosporales; family Streptomycetaceae; genus Kitasatospora; species Kitasatospora sp. NPDC001119. The sequence goes on along the minus strand of NZ_JBSFKI010000040.1, from coordinate 57,738 downwards.
ATCACGAACGGCCGGCCCTCCAGGTTCTGCCGCTGCCAGTACAGGTGGTACGGGTACGGGTTGTTCTCGGTGATCTCGCGCGGCTTGGCGACGGTGGACTGCAGCGCGGTCGGCACGTCGGCCAGCGTGAAGTGCGCGGGGTCGGAGGAGGCCGGGCACTCCGGGTGCGCCGCGTCGACCACCACCACGTCGTACGTCAGGCCGGAGCTGGCCACGGTGGACGCCAGCGAGGCCAGCTCCTGGCAGGTCGCGTTCAGCGGCAGGTCGGAGACGTTGCGGGTGAGCGAGACCCGGAAGTCGTTCAGCACGGTGTTCTGGGCGCGCTTGAGCACCGCGTCGCGGTTCAGCCAGTACGCGATGCCGGAGGCCGAGACGGCGGCGAGCAGCGCGACGGCCGCGAACACCGCGATCAGCCGCACCCGCAGGGAGCGCAGCCGACGCCACCGGCCCGTCGAGAACCGCCGGGCAGTCGTCTGATGGTCAGTCACAAGAGCCTGTCGTGGTACGGGAGTTCAGAGGTCGGGGGAGGGGCCGGCGGCCGGGTCGCGGGGTCAGGCCGGCGGGTCCAGCCGGTAGCCCACCCCGCGGACGGTGCGGATCAGCGTCGGCGCGGACGGCACGTCCTCGACCTTGGCCCGCAGCCGCTGCACGCACGCGTCCACCAGGCGGGAGTCGCCGAGGTAGTCGTGCTCCCAGACCAGCCGCAGCAGCTGCTGGCGGGAGAGCGCCTGGCCGGGGCGGCGGCTGAGCTCCAGCAGCAGCCGCAGCTCGGTCGGGGTGAGCTGGAGGTCGAGTCCGTCCTTGGTGACGGTCATCGCCGCGCGGTCGATCACCACGGTGCCGTAGGCCGAGGAGTCCGAGCTCTCCCGCTCGCCGCGCCGCAGCACCGCCCGGATCCGGGCGTCCAGCACCCGCGGCTGCACCGGTTTCACGACGTAGTCGTCCGCGCCGGACTCCAGGCCCACCACCACGTCGATGTCGTCCGAGCGGGCGGTCAGCAGGATGATCGGCAGCTGGTCGGTGCGGCGGATCCGGCGGCACACCTCGAAGCCGTCGATGCCGGGCAGCATCACGTCGAGCACGATCAGGTCGGGCCGCTGCTCCTTGAAGAGACGCAGACCGTCCTCACCGGAGGCAGCGGTGGCCACGCGGTGGCCCTGGCGGGTGAGGGCGAGTTCGAGGCCGGTCCGGATGGCGTCGTCGTCCTCGATCAGAAGGAGGAAAGGCACGGCCCCATTTTGGCCCACCGGCAGCGCCGAATCACCCCCCGGACCACCCACCGTCCCTTCTGGAACCGGAACGCGTGCCACCGGCGTCAGGTTCACAGGGGGGCGGTCCGGGACTTTCGGACGGCTCCTGTGACACCCCTGTGACAGTCGGCGGACAGCGCCATCACAACCGGCGGGCAGGATTTTCCATGTCGCCGCAGGACAGCGGGCCGCAAGGCCGGCTGAAGGGCGGCTACCGGAACCGCTCGTACCGACCCAGGGGGCGCACGATGAACGCCACGCTTCAGACCCGGACCAACCCGGCTGTCCGCACCGCGCGTTCGTCAGCCACGTCCCACCGGACCCGGTACGAGGTCAGGACCGACGAGAACTCCGGTGCCGTGACCGTGCGGGGGTGCGCGCACAGCACCGGTGGAAACCCTGTCGCCCGTCGGGTGAGCGGCGGCGGCAGGACGGGGGAGCTGTACGGGATCGGCCGTCTGGGGAGTTCGGCCGACTCCGCCACCACCCTCACGCTGCGGGGGATCCTCCCCGTCCGCGTCGAGGGCAAGGACGCCCCGGGGGGGAACCGGGGGACCGGGGGGAACGGTCTGCGGACGGTCGGTTCGGGGGAGCCGACCGGTCGCGAGGCCGCCGGTGCGACGCTGCTGCGGCTGAACCCCGCGGCGGCCCGCACCACCGAGGCCGGGCAGGGAGGCGCGCAGGGGGAGCACCCGGCCGTCGCGGAGGACCACATCACGGAGTTCACCGCGTACGTGCGCGAGCGCCGCGCCTCCCTGTACGCCACGGCCTACCACCTGACCGGTGACCGCTACGAGGCCGAGGACCTGCTGCAGAGCGCGCTCTTCAGCACCTACCGGGCCTGGGGCCGGATCACCGACAAGGCCGCGGTCGGGGGCTACCTCCGCCGCACCATGACCAACCTGCACATCTCCGCCTGGCGGCGCCGCAAGGTCAACGAGTACCCGACCGAGGAGCTGCCGGAGACGGCCGGCGACACCGACGCGATGGGCGGCACCGAGCTGCGCACCGTGCTCTGGCAGGCGCTGGCGAAGCTGCCGGAGAACCAGCGCACCATGCTGGTGCTGCGGTACTACGAGGGCAAGACCGACCCGGAGATCGCCGGCGTGCTGGGGATCAGCGTCGGCACGGTCAAGAGCAGCATCTGGCGCGCCTTGCGCCGGCTGCGCGAGGACGAGCACCTGAACAAGTCCGGCGACACCGTCCGGGCGTTCGGCGAGCTGGTCGCGTAACGAGGACTCCCGTCGGGGGACGGGAAGCGGACGGTCACGGTCCGGGGGCAGCGGCTCGGGGGAGCACGCCCGTGGGGGAGCCGAAGACCGTTCGGGGAAGGCGAAGGGCCCGGTGCGGGGGAGACGCACCGGGCCCTTCGTCATGCCCTGGGGGTTCGGCCGTACCGGGCTCGGCCGTACGGGGTTCAGGCGGCGGAGAGCTCGCCGGCCCGGGTCGCGGCGCGGATCCGCCGCTCGGCCTCCGGCCCGGCGCACGCGTACGAGCCGAGCGCGACCTGCCGTCCGACGATGGACCGCTCGGCCCGCATCAGCCGCAGGCCCCGGCGCAGCAGCACCGGCAGCGACTTGCGGCCCTCCCGGACGTCCCGGCGCAGCCGGCGCCAGGCCGTGGTGAGCGCGCCGTTGCGCAGGCACAGGGCGTCGCCGAGCAGGCCCTGGTCGGCGCACTCGGCGGTGATCTCGGCGGCGAAGATGCCCTCCGCGATGAACGCGTCCGCCCCGTCCAGCTCCAGGCCGCGGGTGCCGATCCGGCCGTTGTCCGGGATCGAGTACACCGGGACGTCGGTGCGGCCGTGCTCGTGCAGGGCGCGGATCGCGGCGACGGCCTGGTCGCGGTGCCAGGCCAGCGGGGAGTCCCAGTCGACGGCGCCGTCCGGCAGCCGCGGCAGGGTCGGGTCGTCCCCGTCCTTGTAGAAGTCGTCGAGCTGGAGCACCGGCAGGCCGCTGCGCTCGGCGAGCGAGGACTTCCCCGACCCGGAGGGCCCGGAGAGCAGGATCACCCGGGCATGCCCGGTCGGTGCGGGGTTCATGGGGGAGTCACTCACGGGACACCAGTCTGACGCATCCCGGCCGGTTGCCGAAACCGGCCGGGGCGGACCTTCTACCGCGCCCCTGGCTTCGACTGTGACGCCGGGTCGGCGAGGGCGACGTGGACCATCGGCAGGTAGCGGCTGTCCACCTGGAGGTAGACCGGTTCGTCGGCGCCGGGCGGCAGGTAGGCGGTGGCGGCCCAGTCCGGGCTGTGCCAGGTGTCGGGCTCGGGCTCGTGGAAGGTCCCGCCGGCGGGCAGTTCCCGCCGGCCGGTGTCGCGGGTGACCAGGGCCACGATGTCGGCGCCCGGCCTGATGCGCAGGCTGCCGTTGACGTAGTCGGGCTGCCGCTCGGACCGGGCCGAGCAGGGCACCCTGACCGGGCGGCCCGCGGCCAGCCGCCGCCTGGTGCGGGCCACGTGCCACGTGCGGTAGAAGCCGTCCGCGAACAGTGCCGTCAGCTCGCCGATGAACTCGCCCATGCGTCCCCCCGGTCGTTCCCCCGGCCGTCTCCGTCACCGGTGATTCTGGCCGGGCCGGTGGGGCGGGCGGGAGCGTCGAAAGTCGGCGGCGCGGGTGACGAAAGTCGACGGGCCGACGGCGGGAGCACCCCGGGAACGCCGACGGACCCGCGCCAGGGGGGGAGAGGCGCGGGTCCGTCCTGTGACCGTCCGGGCCCTGGGGGGTGAGGGCACTGGGGACGGCCAGTCTGTGGAGTTGTTACCCGGAGTGCCGGAGGTCAGATCCCCTTCGGGTGCCAGACCGTCTTCGTCTCCAGGAACGAGAGTAGCCGCTTTGTACCCGGCGCATTGGTCCAGTCCTGGGCGAACGGGTCCAGCGCCGGACGGACCACCCTCTTCAGGGTATCCGCGGCGGCCGCCTCCAGCGCGTACGCCGCGCCGGGACCGTCGGCGGCGATGGCCCCGGTGAGGTCCAGCGCGTTGACGTCCTGGTGCGAGGCCAGGGTGGGGGCGATGTCCGCGGTCCGGCCCGAGACGATGTTGACCACGCCGCCCGGGACGTCCGAGGTGGCCAGCACCTCGCCCAGCGACAGCGCGGGCAGCGGGGCGTCCGCGGCGGCCGCGACCACGACCGTGTTCCCGGTGGCGATCGCCGGGGCGATCACCGAGACCAGGCCGAGCAGCGAGTGCCCGTACCCGGCCTGCGGGGCGACGACCCCGACCACACCGGTCGGCTCCGGGGACGAGAGGTTGAAGTACGGACCGGCGACCGGGTTGGCGCCGCCCGCGATCTGGGCGACCTTGTCGGTCCAGCCCGCGTACCAGACCCAGCGGTCGATCGCGGCGTCCACCAGCGCGGCGGCCTTCTTCGGGCCGATGCCCTCGGAGACGGCCACCTCGGCGGCGAACTGCTCGCGCCGGCCCTGGAGCATCTCGGCCACCCGGTACAGCACCTGGCCGCGGTTGTACGCGGTGGTGCCGGCCCAGCCCTTGACCGCCTTGCGGGCGGCCAGGACGGCGTCACGGGTGTCCTTGCGGGTGCCCAGCGGGACGTTGGCGAGCCACTCGCCCTTTGAGTCGGTCACCTCGTACACCCGCCCGCTCTCGGAGCGCGGGAACTTCCCGCCGACGTACAGCTTGTAGGTCTTGAAGACGTCAAGACGCGTTGCGACATCAGACATCGAGGGCCTCGACATTCAGGTAGGGCTCCAGACCGTGGCGGCCACCCTCGCGGCCGTAGCCCGACTCCTTGTAGCCGCCGAACGGCGAGGTCGGGTCGAACTTGTTGAAGGTGTTGGCCCAGACCACGCCGGCCCTGAGGCGGTCCGCCATCCAGAGGATGCGCGAGCCCTTCTCCGTCCAGATGCCGGCGGAGAGGCCGTACGGGGTGTTGTTGGCCTTCTCGACCGCCTCGGCGGGGGTGCGGAAGGTCAGCACCGACAGGACCGGGCCGAAGATCTCCTCCTGGGCGATCCGGTGGGCCTGGCTGACGCCGGTGAACAGGGTCGGCTTGAACCAGAAGCCGGTGCCCGGGAGTTCGCACTCCGGCGACCAGCGCTCGGCGCCCTCGGCCTCGCCGGCGTCGGTCAGCGCGGTGATCCGGGCCAGCTGCGCGGCGGAGTTGATGGCGCCGATGTCGGTGTTCTTGTCCAGCGGGTCGCCGACCCGCAGGGTGCCCATCCGGCGCTTCAGGGCGTCCAGCAGCTCGTCCTGGACGGACTCCTGGACCAGCAGGCGCGAACCGGCGCAGCAGACGTGGCCCTGGTTGAAGAAGATGCCGTTGACGATGCCCTCGACGGCCTGGTCGATCGGCGCGTCGTCGAAGACGATGTTCGCGGCCTTGCCGCCCAGCTCCAGCGAGAGCTTCTTGCGGGTGCCGGCCAGCTGCTTGGCGATGGCGCGGCCGACCGGGGTGGAGCCGGTGAACGCGACCTTGTTGACGTCCGGGTGGGAGGTCAGCGCGGCGCCGGTGCGGCCGTCGCCGGTGACGATGTTGACGACGCCCTTCGGCAGACCGGCCTGGCGGCAGATCTCGGCGAAGCGCAGCGCGGTCAGCGGGGTGGTCTCGGCCGGCTTCAGCACGACCGTGTTGCCGGTCGCCAGCGCGGGCGCGATCTTCCACGCCAGCATCAGCAGCGGGAAGTTCCACGGGATGACCTGGCCGGCCACGCCCAGCGGCTTCGGGTTGGGACCGAAGCCGGCGTAGTCCAGCTTGTCGGCCCAGCCCGCGTAGTAGAAGAAGTGGGCGGCGACCAGCGGCAGGTCGACGTCGCGGGTCTCGCGGATCGGCTTGCCGTTGTCGATCGACTCCAGCACGGCCAGCTCGCGGCTGCGCTCCTGGATGATCCGGGCGATCCGGAACAGGTACTTGGCGCGCTCGCTGCCGGGCAGCGCCGACCAGTCGGCGAAGGCCTTGCGGGCGGCGGCGACCGCGCGGTCCACGTCCTCCTCGGTGCCCTGGGCGAACTCGGCGAGCACCTGCTCGGTGGCCGGGTTGACCGTCTTCAGGGCCTCGTTGCCGGAGGAGTCGACGAACTCGCCGCCGATGAAGTGGCCGTAGGAGGTGGCGATGTCGCCCGCGGCGGCCGGCGACTCGGGGGCCGGGGCGTAGGCGAAGAGGCCGCCGGCGGGCTTGGCCACGGGCTCCTCGGTGTTCTTCTTCTTGGCCATGGTGATCAGTCCACCGTCACGTAGTCGGGGCCGGAGTAGCGGCCGGTGGCCAGCTTCTGGCGCTGCATCAGCAGGTCGTTGAGCAGGCTGGAGGCGCCGAAGCGGAACCAGTGCTGGGTCAGCCAGTCGTCGCCGAGGGTCTCGTTGACCATCACCAGGTACTTCATGGCGTCCTTGGTGGTGCGGATGCCGCCGGCGGGCTTGACGCCGACCTGGACGCCGGTGGCCGCGCGGAAGTCGCGGACCGCCTCCAGCATCAGCAGGGTGACCGGCGGGGTCGCGTTGACGGCGACCTTCCCGGTGGAGGTCTTGATGAAGTCGGCACCGGCCAGCATCGCCAGCCAGGAGACCCGGCGGACGTTGTCGTAGGTCTGGAGCTCGCCGGTCTCGAAGATCACCTTGAGGTGGGCGGAGCTGCCGTCGGGGCGCTTGCACGCCTCCTTGACGGCCACGATCTCGTTGAAGACGTCGAGGTAGCGGCCGGAGAGGAAGGCACCGCGGTCGATCACCATGTCGATCTCGTCGGCACCCGCGGCCACCGCGTCGGCGGTGTCGGCGAGCTTGACCGGGAGGGCGGCGCGGCCGGCCGGGAAGGCGGTGGCCACGGAGGCGACCTGGATGTCGGTGCCCTCCAGGGCGGCCTTCGCGGTGGCGACCATGTCCGGGTAGACGCAGATGGCGGCGACGCGGGGGGTGGTCGGGTCGGTCGGGTCGGGGGTCCTGCCCTTGGCGCACAGTGCGCGCACCTTGCCGACCGTGTCCGCGCCCTCCAGCGTGGTCAGGTCGATCATCGAGATCGCCAGGTCGATGGCGTACGCCTTCGCCGTGGTCTTGATCGAGCGGGTACCGAGAGCGGCGGCACGCGCCTCCAGGCCGACCTGGTCGACGCCGGGCAGGCCGTGCAGGAACCGGCGGAGCGAGGCCTCGGACGCAGCAACGTCCTGAAGGCCGCTGCCCGCAACGCCGAGGGCATTGGCTGCAACAGTGGACATAGTCACCAGAGCAGCATATCTACGCGCGTAGTGGGCCGCCAGGGCACCTGCCATTCGTGGCCGGACCGAGACCTCAGGGTGAGGGGCATGGGGCAGAATCGTCGACATGACCGATTCCGACGGCAAGCCCGGCCAGGGCCCCGCCGCCCCCGACGGGGAGCCCGAGTACGCGGACCGCGTGTACCGCTCTGTCCCCGGTGTGATCTCCGGAGTGCTGCTGCTGGTGGTCGCCGCCTGGCTGATCGGCGACGCGGTGGTGAGCGGGACGGGCAAGACGCCGTACGTCTCGCTCGCCGCGGTGCCGGTGTTCGCCTTCCCGGTGATCGCGTACACGCTGCGCCCGGCCGTGACGGCCGGCCGCGACCGGCTGGTGGTGCGCAACCCGTGGCGGACCGTCGTCGCGCCGTGGGCCTCGGTGGACGCGCTGCGCGCGGGGTACTCGGTCGAGCTGCTCGCGGGCGGGAAGAAGTTCCAGGTCTGGGCGGTGCCGGTGTCGCTGCGGCAGCGCAAGCGGGCCACCCGGGCGCAGAACCCCAGCGCCGCCGAGCACGCCTCCCGGACCGGCCTGGGGCTGGGGATGGCCAAGCGGACCAACCCGGTCGTCCAGGGCTCGCCCGACCCCACCCGCGCCTGGTCCGACCAGGTCACCGCCGTCCTCCAGGAGCTGGCCGAGCGCAACGCCGCCCGCCCCGCTGCCGCGGGCCCGGTCGAGGTCCGCTGGTGCTGGTGGGTCATCGCCCCCACCCTGCTCGGCCTGGTCGCGCTGATCACCGTCATCGCGGTCTGACACCGCGCAAACGCGATGGAGGGGCCCGCCGGTCACGACCGGCGGGCCCCTCCACGTGCGCGCGGGGATCAGGCGGTGATGCCCGCCGCGTCGGCGAGGTCCCGCTTGACGGTGGCGAGCAGGGCGGCGGCGCGCTCGCGGACCGGGGCCAGGTCGGCGGCCGAGGCGACCGGGAGGACGACCTCCAGGTAGCACTTGAGCTTGGGCTCGGTGCCGGAGGGACGGACCACGATGCGGGCGGAGCGGACGCCCTCGCCGGCCAGGTAGTAGCGCAGGCCGTCGGTGGGCGGCAGCTCGGCGGAGCCGGCCGACAGGTCGTCGGCGCGGGTCACCCGGAGGCCGGCCAGCACGGTCGGCGGCTGCTCGCGCAGGCGGCGCATGGCGTCGGCGATCAGCGAGAGGTCCTGGACCCGGACGGAGAGCTGGTCGGTGGCGTGCAGGCCGTGCTCCAGCGCCAGGTCGTCCAGCAGGTCGGACAGGGTGCGGCCGGACTTCTTGAGGGTGGCGGCCAGCTCGGCGACCAGCAGGGCGGCGGTGATGCCGTCCTTGTCCCGGACGCCCTGCGGGTCGACGCAGTAGCCGAGCGCCTCCTCGTAGCCGTAGCGCAGGCCCTGGGCGCGGGAGATCCACTTGAAGCCGGTCAGCGTCTCGGCGTAGCCCAGGCCCGCGGCCTCGGCGATCCGGCCGAGCAGGGTGGCGGAGACGATGGTGGTGGCGAAGGTGCCCTCGGCCTTCTTCGCGACCAGGGCCGAGCCGAGCAGCGCGCCGACCTCGTCGCCGCGCAGCATCCGCCAGCCGGAGGTGCCGTTGCCGGCGCCGGCCGCGTTGCCGTTGACGGGGACGGCCACCGCGCAGCGGTCGGCGTCCGGGTCGTTGGCGATCACGATGTCCGGGCCGACGGTGGCGGCGGTGCGGAAGGCGAGGTCCATCGCCCCCGGCTCCTCCGGGTTGGGGAAGGCCACGGTCGGGAAGTCCGGGTCGGGCTCGGCCTGCTCGGCGACCACGGTGGGCGCGGGGAAGCCGGCCCGGCGGAACGCGGCGACCAGGGTGTCGCGGCCGACGCCGTGCATCGGGGTGTAGACCACCTCCAGGTCGCGCGGGCCGTGCTCGTCGACGATGGAGACGGCCCGGTCCAGGTAGGCCTCGACGACCTCCTCACCGAGCACCTCCCAGCCCGACGCGGCGCGCGGGACGTCGTCCAGCGAGCCGATCGCGTCGATCCTGGCGGCGATCCCGGCGTCGGCCGGCGGGACGATCTGCGAGCCGTCGCCCAGGTAGACCTTGTAGCCGTTGTCCTGCGGCGGGTTGTGGCTGGCGGTGACGGTGACGCCGGCGGCCGCGCCCAGGTGGCGGACGGCGAAGGCGAGCACCGGGGTCGGCAGCGGGCGCGGCAGCAGCGCGGCGCGCAGGCCGGCGCCGACCACCACGGCCGCGGTGTCGCGGGCGAAGTCGTACGACTTGTGGCGGGCGTCGTAGCCGATGACGACCAGGTCGCCCAGGCCCTGCTGCTTGACGTACGCGACCAGGCCGGCGGCGGCCCGGATCACCACGGCGCGGTTCATCCGCATCGGACCGGCACCGAGTTCGCCGCGCAGGCCGGCGGTGCCGAACTGGAGCCGGTCGGAGAAGCGCTCGGCGAGCTCCGCCCAGGCGAGCTTGCCGTCGGTCTCGACCTCCGGGGCCTCGGCCCGGGCCAGCAGGGCGGCGAGCTCCTCGCGGGTCTGCGGGTCGGGGTCCTCGGCCAGCCAGGTCCGGGCCCGGGCGAGGAGGTCGGTGGTGGGTGCCTGCGTCATGCCAGCTCCATGGGGACGTGCGTCGGTGTGTCGGCCGGAGGTTCCGCTGTGGGTCGGGAGGGTTCCGCTGGGACCGGAGGGTTCCGCAAGGAAGGGGGTCGCGCATGCGGACGGGGCCCACGGGAGGGCGTGATCAGCGGATCACGCCGCCCGTGGGCCCCGTCAGTCATGATTCTGCGCCCGCCGGGCGTCAGATCCGCTCAAGGACCTTCGCCAGCAGCTCGCCCATGCGCTCGGCGGAGGCCTTGCCGGCCTCCAGCACCTCGGCGTGGTTGAGCGGCTCGCCGGTCATGCCGGCGGCCAGGTTGGTGACCAGGGAGATGCCGAGCACCTCGCTGCCGGCCTCGCGGGCGGCGATGGCCTCCAGGGTGGTGGACATGCCGACCAGCTCGCCGCCGATGACCCGGGCCATGTTGACCTCGGCCGGGGTCTCGTAGTGCGGGCCGCGGAACTGGACGTAGACGGCCTCGTCCAGGGACGGGTCGATCTCGCGGCAGAGCTCGCGCAGGCGCTTGGAGTACAGGTCGGTGAGGTCGACGAAGTTCGCGCCGACGATCGGGGAGTCCGCCGTCAGGTTGATGTGGTCGCTGATCAGGACCGGCTGACCCGGGGTCCAGCCCTGGCGCAGGCCGCCACAGCCGTTGGTCAGCACGATGATGCCGCAGCCGGCCGCGGCGGCGGTGCGCACGCCGTGGACGACGGTGGCCACGCCGTGGCCCTCGTAGTAGTGGTTGCGGCCGAGGAAGATCAGGGCGCGCTTGTCGCCGATCTTCACCGAACGGATCGTGCCGGCGTGGCCGGCGACGGCGGGGGCGGGGAAGCCCGGGAGCTCGGTGACCGGGAACTCGGCCACGGTCTCGCCCAGGGCGTCGGCGGCCGGCACCCAGCCGGAGCCCATCACCAGGGCGACGTCGTGCCGCTCGGCACCGGTCAGCTCGCGCAGGCGCTCGGCGGCGGCCTGGGCGGCGGCGTAGGGGTCGGCGGAGACGACCGACTGAGGAGAAGCGTTCACGGGTCAGAGGATAGACGGGTTTCGGCTACGCGCGTAGAAATTCAGCCGCGGCATGCCGGATCGTTACCCGGTTGACCCGAAAACACAGCTCGGTGACGCTTTTCGGGTGAGCGGGCCGTCGGATCGCACACAACCCGGGTGCCGCGCCGGGCCTTTCCCTCCGGGCGGTCGCTTCGTGCGCGTGCCGTCGTGGCCCGTTTCCCGGCGGGCCGGTCCGGGGCCGGCGGCGTTACGGTGACGGTCGGGGCCCGAGGGGCCGAGGGGGCCGATCCTTCGTCGCCGGTCCGGTCCGCGGCTCCGGCGGGGCGCCAGGACGGGGTCGACCGCCATGGGGAACACGGACAGTCGGTACCCGCCGCCCGCGGCGCCGCCCGGGCCCGCGCCGGTGGACCTGGCGGCCCGGGTGGACGCGTTCACCGCGGACTTCTTCCCGAGCGGCCGGTACACCGTGCCGGGCGCGGCCCAGCGCCGGGCGGTGGCCGACGGCGTGCTCGGCGCGCTGGACGGCCGGACCGGGGACGCCGAACGGGCGCTGGCCCGGGCCGGGTACCGGATCACCGGGTTCACCGAGGCCATGACCGGCCGCCCGGTCACCGAGATCGCCGAGACCGCCGCCGGGGACGGCCGCGGCTGGGGCCGGGTCTACCTGGACCGCTCGGCCCGCCCCGCCTGGTCCGTACAGGTGCCCCACCCGGCCTCGGACGTCCGCACCGAGGCGCTCGGGGTGGAGCTGTTCCGGGCCGTGCCGGGCGGCGTGCTGGTGCTCGCCGGGGCGCACCGCCGGGCCGGGGCGGACGGCTCCTCGGACGTCGCGCACCGCAGCGACACCGTCTTCGCCGCCGTGGTCGAGGCGCTCACCCTGCGCGGCCTGCCCGGCATCCAGCTGCACGGCTTCGGCGCGGCCAGTCTGCCCGGGCGGGACGCGGTGGTCTCCAGCGGCGCCGGGCGGCCGGGCCCGGCCGCCGAGCTGACCGCCGCGGGGCTCGGCGGGGCCGGCCTCGTGGTCCGCCGGGCCTGGCGGGAGCCGGGTGCGCGGCTGGCCGGCGCCACCAACGTGGCCGGCCTGTTCGCGGCCGGGCTCGGGGTGCCGTGGCTGCACGTCGAACTGGCGTACGGGGTGCGCGCCGACCCGGCCCGGCGCGCGGCGGTGGCGCGGGTGCTCGCGGCGACCGTGCGCGGCTGGGACGCGGATCAGCAGGGGCGGCGGCGCAGGTCCATCACGTAGTCGTGCGGTGCGCCGGCGCTCTCCGCGGCGTCGGCGACCAGGCCGAGGTAGCGGGCCGCGGGCAGGCCGCCCTCGTAGTCGTTGAGCACGTACGTCCAGACCGGGATGTCCCCGTCCAGGGTCTGCGCGCGCAGCTTGATCTTGCGGTAGATGCCGAGCTGGACGCCCTCCCAGCGGTCCAGGCCCTCCTCGTCCATCGGCGCGACGTCGTACAGCGAGACGAAGACCTGGTCCTTCTCGTCCTCGACCACGGTGGCCAGCGAGCCCTCCCAACCCAGCTGCTCGCCACCGAAGGTGAGCCGCCATCCGGCTAGCCACCCCGTGCCGCGCAGCGGGGAGTGCGGGGCTCGGCGGGTCATCTGCCGGGCATCGAGGTTGGTGGCATACGCGGCGTAAAGGGGCATGGGGGCCAGGGTAGCCCGGGCGGCGGGCGGGCCGGGGCGACTGGACGAACGTACGGGAGCCCCGACCCCGGCGTGGCGGCGCCGCGGGCGTGCGGGACAATGGGGAACGTGACTCGGATCGTGATCATCGGTGGCGGACCCGGCGGCTACGAGGCGGCCCTGGTCGCCGCACAGCTCGGCGCGGAGGTGACCGTCGTCGACACCGACGGTCTGGGCGGATCGGCGGTGCTCACGGACTGCGTTCCGTCGAAGACCCTGATCGCGACCGCGGAGGTGATGACCACCTTCGACAGCTCGTACGAGGAGCTGGGCATCCTGGTCGCGGACGACACCCCGCCCGTCGAGCAGGCGGCCCGGGTGATCGGCGTGGACCTGGGCAAGGTCAACCGCCGTGTGAAGCGCCTGGCGATCGCGCAGTCCCACGACATCACCCAGTCCGTCACCCGGGCCGGCGTCACCGTGCTGCGCGGCCGCGGCCGGCTCGGCACCGGCGGGCAGGCCGTGGACGGCTCCCGCGAGGTGCTGGTGGACGCGCCCGACGGCACCGTGCAGTCGCTGCACGCCGACGCGGTGCTGATCGCCACCGGCGCCCACCCGCGCGAGCTGCCGGACGCCCAGCCGGACGGCGAGCGGATCCTCACCTGGACCCAGGTGTACGACCTGGAGGAGCTGCCCCGCGAGCTGATCGTGGTCGGCTCCGGTGTGACCGGCGCCGAGTTCGCCGGCGCGTACCAGGCGCTCGGCTCCAAGGTGACCCTGGTGTCCAGCCGCGACCGGGTGCTGCCGGGCGAGGACCCGGACGCCGCCGAGGTGCTGGAGGACGTCTTCCGCCGCCGCGGCATGAACGTCATGGGCCGCTCGCGCGCCGAGAGCGTCAAGCGGATCGGCGACCGGGTCGAGGTCATGCTGGCCGACGGCAAGGTGATCGAGGGCACCCACTGCCTGATGGCGGTCGGCTCCGTCCCCAACACCTCCGAGATGGGCCTGGAGGAGGCCGGGGTCAAGCTCAACGACTGGGGCCAGATCCAGGTCGACCGGGTCTCCCGCACCACCGCCCCCGGCGTGTACGCGGCGGGCGACTGCACCGGCGTCTTCATGCTCGCCTCGGTGGCGGCCATGCAGGGCCGGATCGCGATGTACCACGCGCTCGGCGACGCGGTGCAGCCGCTGAACCTCAAGACCGTGGCCTCCAACGTCTTCACCGACCCGGAGATCGCCACCGTCGGCTACACGGCGGCCGACGTGGAGTGCGGCAAGATGGACGCCGTCGTGGTCAAGCTCCCGCTGCGCGGCAACCCGCGGGCGAAGATGCAGGGCATCCGGGACGGCTTCGTGAAGCTGTTCTGCCGCCCGGGCACCGGCATCGTGGTCGGCGGCGTGGTCGTCGCCCCGCGGGCCAGCGAGCTGATCCACCCGATCTCGCTCGCGGTGGACGCCAATCTGACGGTCGAACAGGTGGCCAGCGCCTTCACCGTCTACCCGTCCGTCTCCGGCTCGACCGCCGAGGCCGCCCGGCAGCTGCACATCCGCAAGCGGGTCGACGGCGAATCCTGAGCGTCCGGCGCACAGTTGAGGGCGGTTGCCGATCGGCGACCGCCCTTCGCGCGGGCATGGCCGTCACCCGGACGGCGGGCGCAGTTCCGGGCCATTGACGGCGCGTATTCTACGGTCACGCGCCGCTCGTGCGTGAGCAATTCCCGCTACTAGCTGCAAACGCCTGAAAGCAGACGGTCACGCAGGTTACCGTCGGTTCTGTGTTTGCAGCAGAACGTCGCCAGTTGATCCTCGAAATGGTGCGCGCCAACGGAGCCGTCTCGCTCCGGGAGTTGGCCCGCGTCGTCCAGACCTCCGAAGTGACCGTGCGCCGTGACGTGCGGGCGCTGGAGGCAGAAGGGCTCCTCGACCGCCGGCACGGCGGCGCGGTGCTCCCCGGCGGCTTCAGCCGCGAACCCGGATACCCGCAGAAGACCCACCTGTCCGCGGCGGAGAAGAGCGCCATCGCGGACTTCGCCGCCGGCCTGGTGGAGGAGGGGGACGCGGTGGTGGTCGGCGCCGGCACCACCACCCAGGAGCTGGCCCGCCGGCTGGCCCGGGTGCCCGGGCTGACGGTGGTCACCAACTCGCTGCTGGTCGCCCAGGCCCTGGCGCACGCCAACCGGGTCGAGGTGGTGATGACCGGCGGCACCCTGCGCGGCTCCAACTACGCGCTGGTGGGCAGCGGCGCGGAGCAGTCCCTGCAGGGGTTGAGGGTCAACAAGGCCTTCATCTCCGGCAGCGGTCTGACGGCCGAGCGCGGGCTGTCGACGGCGAACATGCTGTCCGCGAGCGTGGACCGGGCCATGGTGCTGGCGGCCGCCGAGGTGATCGTCCTCGCCGACCACACCAAGCTCGGCGCGGCCGGCATGTTCCAGACCGTCGCCACCGAGACCATCACCCGCCTGGTCACCGACGAGCAGGCCACCGCGGACGACAGCACCGTCCGCGAGCTGGACGCGCTCGCCGACTGCGGGGTGCAGGTCGACCTGGCCCCGCTGGGCGCCGGCCCGGGCGGTGACGCCCCGGTGCACGGCACCGGCAGCGGCCCGATGCACCAGCCCCAGCCCGGCCCGATGGCCCGCCGCGGCGGCCCGCCCCCCGGCGGCGCCCCGCTGCCCGGCCAGCGCCGCCCCGGGGCGCACGGCGGGCCCGTCGCCCCGGGCGGCATGCCGGCCAGGCTGGCCGAACTGGGCCTGCCGCGCGGGCGCTGAGCCCGCACGGTCCGCGGAAACGGGACCGGTCCGCACACCCCCGAGGGGCGTACGGACCGGTCCGGGGTCAGGGACGGTGTCAGTCCTTGATCTCGCAGAGCGCGGCGCCGCTGCTGACGCTCGCGCCGACCTCGGCCTTGAGGCCGGTGACGGTGCCCGCCTTGTGGGCGTTCAGCGGCTGCTCCATCTTCATCGCCTCCAGGACCACGATCAGCTCGCCCTCGGCGACGACCTGGCCCTCCTCCACGGCGACCTTGACGATGGTGCCCTGCATCGGCGAGGCCAGGGTGTCGCCGCTGACGGCCGAGCCGGCCTTCTTGGCGCCCACCCGGCGCTTGGCCTTGGCGGAGCCCGCCGCACCGGCCGCCGGGGCCGCCGTGACGCCCAGCGAGGACGGCAGCGAGACCTCGATCCGCTTGCCGCCGACCTCGACCACCACGGTCTCCCGGGTCTCGGCCTCCTCGCCGTCACCGGCCGCGCCGGCGAACGGCGGGATGGTGTTGTCGAACTCGGTCTCGATCCACCGGGTGAAGACCGTGAACGGCCCGTCGCCGCCGTGCACCTCGGGCGCGAACGCCGGGTCGGTGACGACCGCCCGGTGGAACGGGATGGCGGTGGCCATGCCCTCCACCTTGAACTCGGCCAGCGCGCGGCGGGCCCGCTCCAGGGCCTGCTTGCGGTCGCGGCCGCTGACGACCAGCTTGGCCAGCAGCGAGTCCCAGGCCGGGCCGATGACCGAGCCGGTCTCCACGCCCGAGTCCAGGCGCACGCCCGGGCCGGACGGCGGGGCGAACAGCGTCACGGTGCCGGGCGCGGGCAGGAAGTTCCGGCCCGGGTCCTCGCCGTTGATGCGGAACTCGAAGGAGTGGCCGCGGACCTCGGGGTCGCCGTAGCCGAGCTCCTCGCCGTCGGCGATCCGGAACATCTCGCGGACCAGGTCGAGGCCGGTGACCTCCTCGGTGACCGGGTGCTCCACCTGGAGACGGGTGTTGACCTCCAGGAAGGAGATCGTGCCGTCCAGCGCGACCAGGAACTCGCAGGTCCCGGCGCCCTCGTAGCCGGCCTCCTTCAGGATGGCCTTGGACGCCCGGTACAGCTCGGCGTTCTGCTCGGCGGTCAGGAACGGCGCGGGCGCCTCCTCGACCAGCTTCTGGTGGCGGCGCTGGAGCGAGCAGTCACGGGTGGAGACGACCACCACGTTGCCGTGCTTGTCGGCCAGGCACTGGGTCTCCACGTGCCGCGGGTTGTCCAGGTAGCGCTCGACGAAGCACTCGCCGCGGCCGAAGGCGGCGACGGCCTCGCGCACCGCGGACTCGTACAGCTCGGGGATCTCCTCCAGCGTGCGGGCGACCTTGAGGCCGCGTCCGCCGCCGCCGAAGGCCGCCTTGATGGCGACCGGCAGGCCGTGCTCCCGGGCGAAGACGACGACCTCGTCGGCGCCCGAGACCGGGTCCGGCGTGCCGGCCACCAGCGGGGCACCGGCCCGCTGGGCGACGTGCCGGGCGGTCACCTTGTCGCCGAGGTCGCGGATGGCCTGCGGCGGCGGGCCGATCCAGATCAGACCCGCGTCGAGGACGGCCTGGGCGAAGTCGGCGTTCTCCGACAGGAACCCGTAGCCGGGGTGGATGGCGTCCGCACCGGAGTCGGCGGCCGCCTTGAGGACCTTGGCGATGTCCAGGTAGCTGGTAGCGGGGGTGTCACCGCCCAGCGCGTAAGCCTCGTCGGCCGCGCGGACGTGCAGCGCATCCCGGTCCGGCTCGGCGTAGACGGCGACGCTGGCGATACCGGCGTCCGAGCAGGCACGGGCGACGCGGACAGCGATTTCCCCGCGGTTGGCGATGAGCACCTTGCGCACTGTGGCTCCCTTCTTGAACCTCGTTGAGTTTATGGATTCCTGGGCAGTACCGGCGAGTAGCCCCGGGTTGTGAACTATCCCACACGCTCGGTGATGGGTTTTCCGGGCCCGCGGGCGGCCCCGTGGACGACGCCGCAGGTCGGCGCCGGTCCGCCCGGATCGGCGGGGGCCACAGCGGGTGACCGGCCCGCGGCGCGGCGGGAGGGTGGCATGGGCCACAGTCTCGCGCGGGCCGCTCAAGCGGCGCCGGAGCGGGCGGCGGGCCGCCGCAGCGCCTCGGCCGTCACATCGGCCGCCACCTCGACCATGTCCGGCCCGTACGCCTCCGGGTTGACGACCCGCAGGACGAGCGCGAAGGTGCCGTCCTGCCCGTGCCTCCGGGCGAGTTCGCGGTGGTGGGCGACCAGGTAGCGCACCCCGGCCTGGTTGGCGGTGCCGGTCTGGCCGGAGACCAGGAACACCGGGCGGCCGCCGTCCGGGGTGGCGATCCGGGCGAGCAGGACGTGCGTCTCGTCCGGGCCGGCGGTGAAGTCCCGCTCGCCCACCACGAGGACGTTGCTGCCCGGGCCCGGCCCCGAGGTGATCAGCACGCCCGGCAGGCCCCAGGCCAGGTGGGCGGCCATCCGCTCGTTGCTGACCGGACCGCCCAGGCACAGCTCGGTCTTGGCGCCCAGGCCGCGGTGCGCGGCGTCGTGGGCCACCAGCTCGGGCCGCGCCCCGCACTCCTCGACCAGCCCGGCCAGCCACATCAGCGCGTACGCGTCGCGCCGGGTCACGGTGTGGGCGTGCGAGCCCGTCCCGATGCTGCGCGGCACCACGATCAGGCACTCGCTGCCGCCCGGCAGCCCGAAGAACGCCCGCACCCGTTCGACCCTGCGGCGCCGCCGCAGCGCCTGGGCGAGCCAGCCGAGGCCGGCGCTGATCGCGCTGGCCACCAGGCCGAGCACCACGTTGAGCACGCTGTCGGTCATCTGCCGCGTCCCCTCCCCCCGTTCGAGACCGCGGTCAGCTTAGGGCCACGACCGCGGGCTCCGGCAGGTCAGTTCGCCCACAGATCCGTGATGCGCACGTCGAGGTCGGCGAGCAGCCGGCGCAGCAGCGGCAGGGAGAGGCCGATGACGTTGCCCGGGTCGCCGTCGATGCCGTCGATGAAGGGCGCGGAGCGGCCGTCCAGGGTGAACGCCCCGGCCACGTACAGCGGTTCGCCGGAGGCCACGTACGCGGCGATCTCGGCGTCGTCCGGGGTGCCGAAGCGGACGGTGGTGGAGGCGGTGGCCGAGGACTGCCGGCCGGTCGCGGTGTCGATCACGCAGTGGCCGGTGCGCAGCACGCCGGAACGCCCGCGCATCGACTGCCAGCGGGCCAGCGCCTCGGTGGCGTCCGCGGGCTTGCCGAGGGCCCGGCCGTCCAGTTCCAGGACGGAGTCGCAGCCGATCACCAGCTCGCCGTCGGCGAGTTCGGCGGCGACGGCCTTCGCCTTGGCCTCGGCCAGGACGAGGGCGAGCTCGGCGGGGGTGGCGGCGGTGATCGCGTCCTCGTCGACGCCGCTGACCACCACGCGCGGGTCGAGGCCCGCCTGGCGCAGCAGCCCGAGGCGGGCGGGGGAGGCGGAGGCGAGGACGAGGGGGCGCTGGTCGGTCATGTCCACCAGCGTAGGGGGTGCCGGTGTCCGCCGTTCGGGTGAACGGCTCAGGTGAAGGAGCGGGAGATCATGATCAGCACGGCGCCGACCAGCACGAGGGCGGCGAGCACCTTGCCGGCCCGCTGCATCCGCTCCTGCATCCGACGGGCCTCGGGCGAGGGCTCGTCACGGGGGTCTGACCAGAGCACCCGTCCAGAGTGCGCCGCGCGGGGGTGCGGGCGCCTGAGTATCCGTACTCAGGTTTCGGGCAAAGCGGGCGCCGGGCGCCCGGTACGGCACGGAGGGGGAGGGCGGCGGGGCCGTCCTCCCCCTCCACGCCGCGGAGTTCAGTGCGCCCAGCCCGAGGTCCGCCAGGCGTTCGGGCCCGGACGGGCGGCGAGACGGAGCCGGCGGGCGCGGTCGCCCCAGGGGGAGTCCGGGCCGGCGCCGGCCCTGCGGGCCGCCTCGGCGGCGGCCTGTGCGGCGGCGGCCCGGGCCTGGACCACCGCCAGGACGGTGGCCAGCTCCTCGGGGGTCGGCTGCCCGTGCAGCACGTGGATCGACATGGCTGGTTCTCTCCCGACAGGGACGGGGCCTACAGGGGGATGTTGCCGTGCTTCTTCGGCGGCAGCACCTCGCGCTTGCCGCGCAGCGCCCGCAGGCCGCGGACGATGTGCCGGCGGGTCTCGCTCGGCGCGATCACCGCGTCCACGTAGCCGCGTTCGGCGGCCAGGTAGGGGTTCAGCAGGGTTTCCTCGTACGAGGCGATCAGCTCGGCCCGCTTCTCCTCGGCGGTGCCGGCCGCCTCGGCCTCGGCGATCTCCCGGCGGTGCAGGATGTTGACCGCGCCCTGCGCGCCCATCACGGCGATCTGCGCGGTCGGCCAGGCCAGGTTGAGGTCGGCGCCCAGGTGCTTGGAGCCCATGACGTCGTAGGCGCCGCCGAAGGCCTTGCGGGTGATCACGGTGATCAGCGGGACGGTGGCCTCGGCGTAGGCGTAGATCAGCTTGGCGCCGCGCCGGATGATGCCGTCCCACTCCTGCTCGGTGCCGGGCAGGAAGCCGGGCACGTCCACGAAGGTCAGCACCGGGACGTTGAAGGAGTCGCAGGTGCGGATGAAGCGGGCGGCCTTCTCGCTGGCGTTGATGTCCAGGCAGCCGGCCAGGTCCATCGGCTGGCTGCCGACGATGCCGACGGACTGGCCCTCGACCCGGCCGAAGCCGGTGATGATGTTGCCCGCGAACAGCGGCTGGGTCTCCAGGAACTCGCCGTCGTCGACGATGTGCTCGATCACCTTGCGCATGTCGTACGGCTGGTTCGCCGAGTCCGGCACGATGGTGTCGAGTTCGAGGTCCTGCGCTGTGACGGTGAGATCGGCCTGCTCGGGGTAGGACGGCGGGTCGCTCAGGTTGTTGGAGGGCAGGTACGAGAGCAGGCTCTTGACGTACTCGATCGCCTCCTTCTCGTCCGCGGCCAGGTAGTGGGCGTTGCCCGACTTGGTGTTGTGGGTGCGCGCGCCGCCCAGCTCCTCCATCGCGACGTCCTCGCCGGTGACGGTCTTGATCACGTCGGGGCCGGTGATGAACATGTGCGAGGTCCGGTCGGCCATCACCACGAAGTCGGTGATCGCGGGGGAGTACACCGCGCCGCCCGCGCAGGGGCCCATGATCAGCGAGATCTGCGGGATGACGCCGGAGGCGTGCACGTTGCGGCGGAAGATCTCGCCGTACAGGCCGAGCGAGACCACGCCCTCCTGGATCCGGGCGCCGCCGGAGTCGTTGATGCCGATGACCGGGCAGCCGGTCTTCAGCGCGAAGTCCATCACCTTGACGATCTTCTCGCCGAAGACCTCGCCGAGCGAGCCGCCGAAGACGGTGAAGTCCTGGGCGAACACGGCGACCTGGCGGCCGTCCACGGTGCCGTAGCCGGTCACCACGCCGTCGCCGTACGGCCGGTTCCTCTCCTGGCCGAAGTTGGTCGAGCGGTGCCGGGCGAACTCGTCGAACTCCACGAAGGAGTCCTCGTCCAGCAGTTCCACGACCCGTTCACGGGCGGTCAGCTTGCCCTTGGCGTGCTGCTTCTCCACGGCCTTGGACGAGCCGGAGTGCACCGCCTCGTCCAGCCTGCGCCGCAGGTCGGCGAGCTTGCCGGCGGTGGTGTGGGGGTCGTACGGCGCCTCGGTCATCCGGTGGCTCTCCCTGATCCATGGCCGCGACCTGTTCGAGTGCGCGCGGGGCCGGGTGGTGGGCCCGCGCATGAGGGCAGGGCGGCGCTACGAACTACCGCTGGGTAGCGTAGCCAGCGCGGAGGGCTGTCCGGCACGTCCCGGCGTCATGACCATCGACACAGTTCTGTTGACGGGTGTTCTGCGGGACGATGGGGCGGCCTACGTCCCGGACCCGCTCTAGGGTTTTCCCATGACCGCACCCGAGACCCCCCGCCGCAGCGGACTGCGCGGCTTCGGCCACGCCGGACCGTCGCCCTGGACCGACCTGGACCGTCCGCCGCTGGACGAGGAGGCGCTGCGCCGCGACCTGCTCGTCCCGGGCGGCCTGTGGACCTCCCTGGACGTCGTCGCCGAGACCGGCTCCACCAACAGCGACCTCGCCGCCCGGGCCGCGGCGGGCGCCGGGCAGGGCGCGGTGCTGGTGGCCGAGGCGCAGAGCGCCGCCCGCGGCCGGCTGGACCGGCGGTGGACCGCCCCGCCCCGCTCCGGGCTGTTCCTGTCCCTGCTGCTGCGCCCCGAGGAGGTGCCGGTCGAGCGGTACGGCTGGCTGCCGATCCTGGTCGGGGTGGCCGCGGCCAGCACGCTGGGCCGGGTCGCCGGGGTCGAGGTCGGGCTGAAGTGGCCCAACGACCTCCAGACGGAGATCGACGGCGCGGAGCGCAAGCTCGGCGGCGTCCTCACCGAGCTGGCCGGCGGCGCGGTGGTGGTCGGCATGGGCCTCAACGTCTCGCTGCGCGCGGAGGAGCTGCCCGTCCCCACCGCCGCCTCGCTCGCGCTGGCGGGCGCCACGACCACCGACCGGGGCACCCTGCTGCGCGCCCTGCTGCGCGAACTCGCCGAGCTGTACCGGGAGTGGACGGCCGCCGCGGGCGACCCGCACGCCAGCGACCTGCTGCGCGCCTACGTGGACCGCTGCACCACGCTCGGCCGCCAGGTGAAGGTGCACCTGCCGGGCGACCGCGAGCTGGTCGGCGAGGCCGTCGCGGTGGACGGCGACGGGCGGCTGGTGGTCCGCACACCCGACGGCGTACGCCGGGCGGTCGGCGCGGGCGACGTCGTCCACGTACGCCCCGAGCCCCGCTGAACGGCACTCTTCACCTCTCCTTGACCCGGGCTGATGCCCCGGATCCGACGATTCCGTGCGAACATTCCACCTGGCAGCGGTGTGAGGCGCGCCACTGCCCGCCCGGGTGGCGGAGTGCGCGCCCGGACAGGTAGGACACGAGGCGAGTGCGGCGATCGCACGGGGACGGACCGGTGGCAGAGGACGGCAGCAGCGGCGCGACGGCGGGCAGCAACGACCCCACGGTCGCGCTCGAACTGGAGCGCCTGATCCTGGACGCGCCGCGCCGCTACACCCCGTACCAGGCCGCGCGCGCCGCCGACGTCCCGATGGAGCTGGCCACCCGCTTCTGGCGCGCCATGGGCTTCCCGGACATCGGGCAGTCCCGGGCGCTCACCGACGGCGACGTGATCGCGCTGCGGCGGCTGGCCGGCCTGGTCGAGTCCGGGCTGCTCAGCGAGTCGATGGCGATCCAGGTGGCCCGCTCCACCGGCCAGACCACGGCCCGGCTGGCCGGCTGGCAGATGGACACCTTCCTGGAGAACCTCACCCAGGCCGTCGAGCCCGGGCTGACCCGCGCCGACGTCGCGTACCCGCTGGTCGAGCTGCTGCTGCCGGAGCTGGAGCAGTTCCTGGTGTACGTCTGGCGGCGCCAGCTGGCGGCCGTCACCGGCCGGGTGGTGCAGGCCGCCGAGGACCACGAGATCACCAGCGGGCGGCTCGCCGTCGGCTTCGCCGACCTGGTCGGCTTCACCCGGCTGTCCCGGCGGCTGGAGGAGGAGGAGCTCGGCGAGCTGGTCGAGACCTTCGAGAACACCTGCTCGGACCTGATCGCCGGCCAGGGCGGCCGGGTGATCAAGACGCTCGGCGACGAGATCCTCTACGTCTCCGAGGACCCGGCGACCGCCGCCGAGATCGCGCTGAGCCTGATCGAGGCGCTGGCCGGGGACGACACCATCCCGCCGCTGCGGGTCGGCATGGCCTTCGGCACGGTCACCTCGCGGATGGGCGACGTCTTCGGCACCACCGTCAACCTGGCGAGCCGGCTCACCTCGATCGCGCCCAAGGACGCGGTGCTGATCGACGGCGAGTTCGCCGCCGCGCTGGAGCAGAACGGCAGCGTCGCCCCGGCCGACGCGGAGGGGCCCGGCCTGGCCGAGGCGCTGTCGGCCGCGGCCGGGATGCCCGCCTCCGGGCTGCCGATCCCGGGACCGGACGCCGGGGCGCGGTTCCACCTGCAGCCGATGTGGCGGCGGCCGGTGCGGGGGCTCGGCCTGGTCGAGCCGTGGCTGCTCACCCGGCGGCTGAAGGCCGAGTAGCGCCCGCGCGCAGGGCTGTACGCGGCGGTGGCCGTACGCGGGTGGCGGCCGTACGCGGTGGTGGCCGTACGCGGGTGGCGCGCGTACGGCGGGCCCGCGCGGGGAAGACGCATCCGGTGGACGTACGGGGACGCGCGCTTCGGCCGTCCGCGGGCAGACGCATGCGGTGACGGCGTTCGTGGGCACGCTTCCCCACGGCGGACGGGCGGTTGCGGGTGCTGAACGGTTGAAACCCGTACGTTCTGCCGCGGGTCCGCCCGGGCAAACGGGGCATAAGCGAACGAAACCGCCCTAGTCTTGGTGCAAGCGGCCGGTCGGGTGCGGCCGGCCGACGGGGGTCCGGCAGGACCGAGCACAGGGAGCGAGGCGAGCCGGTGAGCAGTGAGGCGATCATGACGGACCGCGACTGCGACTGCGGCGGCTCGCGGCACTCCGACCCGCTGCCCGACCTGAGACTGCAGTCCGTGGTCGAGCTGGCCCAGGACATGGCCGCCGCGCTCACCCCGCTGGAGGCCGTCCGGGCCGCCGCCGCCCGGGCCACCGAGGCGCTCGGCGCCACCATGGCCGCCGTCTCGGTCTGGGACCGCGAGTCCGGCCGGCTGCGGGTGCTGGTCAACCACGGCGACCTCGCCCCGGGCGAGGAGGAGCTGCCCGAGGACGAGTCGTACCCGGTCGCCGACTTCCCCGAGATCGTCACGTACCTGGAGGAGCGCTGGACCACCGGGCGGCTGCCGCGCGCCTGGCTGCAGAGCGCCGAGAACAGCGTGCAGCACGCCGGGCACGCCCACCCGACGGCCGGCGCGTACTGCCAGGAGCGCGCCGCGGCGCTGCGCCGGCGCGGGCGGGCCTGCTGCGTGGTCGCGCCGGTCGTGCTGCACGGCCAGGCCTGGGGCGAGCTGTACCTCGCCCGGTCGGCCGGGATGCCCGAGTTCACCGAGGCCGACGCCGACTACGCGACCCTGCTCGCCGCCCAGGTCTCCGCCGGGCTGGCGCAGACCGAGCGCCTCGCCGACCTGCGCAGGCTCGCCTTCTCCGACCCGCTCACGGGCCTGGCCAACCGGCGCGCCGTCGACGCCCGGCTGGAGAGCGCGCTGGAGGCGCACAACCGGGACAACACCGTGGTCTCCCTGGTGGTCTGCGACGTCAACGGGCTGAAGCGGGTCAACGACCAGCTCGGCCACGAGATGGGCGACCGGCTGCTGGAGCGGTTCGCCCACCAGCTCTCGCTGGCCGCCGCCAAGCTCCCCGGCAGCCTCGCCGCCCGGCTCGGCGGCGACGAGTTCTGCCTGCTCGTGGAGGGGCAGAAGGCCGACGAGGTGGTCTCCGTCGCCGAGGAGCTGTGCGCCCGGGCGCTCGCGCTCTCCGAGGGCGAGGGCGTGGCCTGCGGGGTCGCCTCCACCGGGGACTCGATCGGGCCCGTCACCACCCCCGACCGGCTGTTCCGGCTCGCCGACGCCGCCCAGTACCGGGCCAAGGCCGCCCGGGCCGCCCACCCCGTCGTCGCCGGGCGCAGCCACGGCCCCGGCTTCTCGCCCGACCCCACCGTGCTGCTCGCCGACGCCGCCGACCCGCACCACCGGGCGGACGGGCGGCGCGGGCCGAACGGCCGGGCCGGGGCGGGCGACCGGCGGCGGTTCCGCGGCGCCGCCCACAGCGCCGACCCGGGGCAGCTGCTCACCGCCGTGCTCGCCTCCCTCGACCAGGCCGCCACGGCCCGGGCCGTCCACCCCGCGGACACCCTCGGCAAGCTGGTCGTCGTCGCCGAGGCCTCCGCCCGGCTGCTGGACGCCGTCGGCTGGTGGGTCTCGTACGTCCCGCCCGGCTCCCACCTCATGCGCACCGCCCAGCACGCCGTCTACCGGATGACCAGCGGCCCCAGCAGCGTCCGCGCGGAGACCCAGCGGGCCCAGATCGAGGCCCCCGACGCGGTCTTCGACCTCCGGCACTACCCGATGACCCGCCGCGCCGTCCGCGGCGGCTCCTTCGCGCTGCGGGCGGGCGCGGCCGGCAACGACCCGGCGGAGGAGGCCATGCTCGTCGTCTCCGGCTACCGGGGCATGGTCGCCGCGGGCGGCCAGAACCCGGCCGGCGGCTGGCTGGTGGAGCTCTTCGCCGACGACGCGACGCTGCCGCTGGGGCAGGCCGCCTCCGCCATGCGCGCCCTGGTCTCGGTCGCCCTGGCGGGGCCGGCCTCGCCGCCGGTGGTCTGAGGGACCGGCCGCGGTGGTGGCCGTCCGCTGGTTCAGGCGCCGGAACCGCCGCCGGCGGACGGCGGGTTGAGGGCCCGCAGGGCGGCGTCGACCAGGCGGTCGGCGTGCTCGTGGGTGAGCGGGCCGAGCCGGTACTGCCAGCGGTAGTAGAGCGGGCCGTAGACGATTTCGACGGCCAGGTCGAGGTCGGTGTCGGGGGCGATCTGGCCGGCCTCGCGGGCGCTGCGGAGGCGGTCGCGGGTGACGGCCAGCAGGGGGTCCAGCAGGCGGGTGCGGTGCTCGGCCTGCAGTGCCGGGTCGTTGAGGATCTCCGCCATGATCGCCCGGTAGGTGCGGTCGGTGTCCGGGTCGGCCAGTTCGTCGCTGGTGGGGCGCAGGACGGCGCGGAGGTCGGCGGCGAGGTCGCCGGTGTCGGGGAGCGCGATGCCGCCCTCGTGCTCGCCGGCGGCGAGGAAGGCGTCGAAGACCACGGCGCCCTTGGAGGGCCACCACCGGTAGATGGTCTGCTTGCCGACGCCGGCCCGGGCGGCGATCGCCTCGATGGTCAGCCTGCCGTAGCCGATCTCGGCGACGAGTTCGGTGGTGGCGGCGAGGACGGCGGCGTGCGCGCGCTCGCTGCGTCTGGCGGGGTCGGGAGCTGTTCTGGAGGCCATGGAAAAAATTCTATGCGAAACAACGAGACGAGACGTATTGTCTTCCCATGCCATCGCGAGACGGATCGTCTCGTCTCATCCCCCGTTCCCCGGAGGTGCCCGTGAACCGCCCCCCTGCACACATCCTGATGGTCTCCATTCCCGCTCATGGGCATGTCAATCCCAGTCTCGCGGTGATCACCGAGCTGGTCTCCCGGGGCCACCGGGTCAGCTACGTCAACGACCCCTCCTTCCGGGAGGTCGTCGAGTCCACCGGCGCGAGCTTCGTCCCGTACCCGACCAAGCTGCCGCTCACCGACGACCCGGCCGGCTGGCCGTCGGACCTGGTGGCGATCCAGGAGGTGTTCCTGGACGACACGCTGGCGATGTGGCCCGTCCTGCTGGAGGCCTTCGAGGACGACCGCCCCGACGTGGTGCTCTACGACATCGGCGGCTTCGCCGGGCGGGCGCTCGGCGAGCGGCTGGGCGTGCCGGTGGTGCAGCTGTCGCCCGCCTTCGTCGGCTGGGAGGGCTTCGAGGAGGACCTCGCGGCGATGTTCGAGCCGATGCGCAACGGCCCGGGCGGCCCCGAGCACTACCGCCGGTACGCCGACTGGCTGGTCGAGGCGGGCGCGGTGCAGCGCGACGTGGAGGGCTTCAAGAACCGCCCCGAGCGGTGCGTCGCGCTCGTCCCGCGCGCCCTCCAGCCCAACGTCGACCGGGTCGACGAGCAGCGGATCAGCTTCGTCGGGCCCTGTTTCGGTGACCGCGCCCACCAGGGCGAGTGGCAGCGGCCGGCCGGCGCCGAGAAGGTGCTGCTGGTCTCGCTCGGCTCGGCCTTCACCCACCAGCCCGCCTTCTACCGGGCCTGCGTGGAGGCCTTCGGCGACCTGCCGGGCTGGCACACCGTGCTCCAGGTCGGCAAGCACACCGACCTGGCCGAGCTCGGCGAGGTGCCGGACACCGTCGGGGTGCACCGGTGGGTGCCCCAGCTGTCGGTGCTCTCCCAGGCGGACGCCTTCGTCACCCACGCGGGCATGGGCGGCTCCAGCGAGGGGCTGTTCCACGCCGTGCCGATGATCGCGGTGCCGCAGGCCGCCGACCAGTTCGCCAACGCGGACGCCCTGGTCGGCCTCGGCGTCGCCCGCCGGCTGGACACCGAGCAGGCCACCGCGGAGGCGCTGCGCGCCGCCCTGCTGGAGCTGACCGGCGACCCGGCGGTGGCCCAGCGGCTGGCCGAGCTGTCCGCCGCCGGCCGGGCCGAGGGCGGCACCACCCGGGCCGCGGACCTGATCGAGGCCGAGCTGCGCGTGTCGTGACGCCGCCCGTGCCGTGATGCGGGGGGCGATAGGGGGCCGCGGTGTGCGGCGCCGATCCGGAGGGCGGAGAATCCGGATGGCGAGCACCTGTTGTCATATCTTCATTCACCTGATGAGATGGTGTATATGGATATGCACAGTGCTGTGGCCCCCGACGCTCCGCTGGTCCTGGTCGGCAAGGCCGACGTCGGTGCCGAGGACGTCCTGGCCGTCGCCCGGGGGAACGCCCGGGTCGAGATCGGTCCCGACGCGCTGGCCGAGATGGCGGCCGCCCGTGCGCGGATCGACGCCCTCGCGGCCGAGCCGCGCCCCGTCTACGGCGTGTCGACCGGCTTCGGCGCGCTCGCCGTGCGCCACATCAGCCCCGAGCTGCGCGCCCAGCTGCAGCGGTCGCTGGTGCGCTCGCACGCCGCCGGCATGGGGCCGGCGGTCGAGCGCGAGGTGGTCCGCGCGCTGGTGTTCCTGCGGATGAAGACGCTGGCCTCCGGCCGTACCGGCGTCCGGCCGCTGGTCGCGCAGACCATGGCCGCCCTGCTCAACGCGGGCATCACCCCGGTGGTGCGGGAGTTCGGCTCGCTCGGCTGCTCCGGCGACCTCGCGCCGCTCTCGCACTGCGCGCTGGTCCTGATGGGCGAGGGCACCGCCACCGGCCCGGACGGCGTGGAGAAGCCCGCCGCCGAGCTGCTCGCCGCCGCCGGCATCGAGCCCGTCGAGCTGCTGGAGAAGGAGGGCCTCGCCCTCATCAACGGCACCGACGGCATGCTCGGCATGCTGGTGATGGCCATCGCCGACCTCCAGCGGCTGTTCACCACCGCCGACATCACCGCCGCGATGAGCCTGGAGGCGCTGCTCGGCACCGACAAGGTGCTCGCCCCCGAGCTGCACGCCCCGATCCGCCCGCACCCGGGCCAGGCGCTGAGCGCCGCCAACATGCTCGCCGTCCTCAAGGACTCCGGCCTCACCGGCCACCACCAGGACGACGCCCCGCGGGTCCAGGACGCCTACTCGATCCGCTGCGCCCCGCAGGTGGCCGGCGCCGGCCGGGACACCCTGGCGCACGCCCAGCTGGTCGCCGCGCGCGAGCTGGCCGCCTCGGTCGACAACCCGGTGGTGCTGCCGGACGGCCGGGTGGAGTCCAACGGCAACTTCCACGGCGCCCCGGTCGCGTACGTGCTGGACTTCCTCGCCATCGCCGCCGCCGACCTCGGCTCGATCTCCGAGCGCCGCACCGACCGGCTGCTCGACAAGGCCCGCTCGCACGGCCTGCCGGCCTTCCTGGCCGACGACCCGGGCGTGGACTCCGGCCTGATGATCGCCCAGTACACCCAGGCGGCGCTGGTCAGCGAGAACAAGCGGCTCGCCGTCCCGGCCTCGGTCGACTCGATCCCGTCCTCCGCGATGCAGGAGGACCACGTGTCGATGGGCTGGTCGGCCGCGCGCAAGCTGCGCCAGGCGGTGGCCAACCTCGGCCGCATCCTGGCCGTCGAACTGACCGCCTCCGCCCGCGCGCTGGAGATCCGCCGGCAGGCCGACGGGGCCGGCGGGCTCGCCCCGGCCACCGCGGCCGCGCTGGCCGCCGCCCGCGAGGCGGGGGTCGGCGGCGCCGGCCGCGACCGCTTCCTCTCGCCGGACCTGGAGGCCGCCGCCGAACTGGTCGCCTCCGGCGAGCTGGTGCGCGCGGTCGAGCGGGTCACCGGCCCGCTGGCCTGACGCCCACTCGACCGGGCCGATGGCGCCGCCGCGGGGTGACGGGGACTCAGTCCCAGTCGTCGCTCCGCGGCGAGCGCTCCCCGCGGCCCCCGCGGTTGCGCAGCTCGCCCAGGGCGGCGGCCAGGTTGACCCCGACGATGCCCGCCCAGCAGACCACCAGGCCGGCGAAGCCGCCGCTCTCCGGACTGCCCGCGATCGCCGTCAGCGGGACGCCGATGACCAGCGAGGTCACCGCGAGCCCGGTGTTGGAGCGCTTGCCGAAGCCCGAACGGCGGGGGTGGCCCCGGTGCTCGGAGCGCGGCTCGTCGTCCAGCCGCTTGGCCACCGAGCGCTCGACCCGGGCGTCCAGACGGGCGTCGAGCCGCCTCATGAAGGAGTCGACGAGTTCGTCCTCGTACTCCTTGCCGAGCTCCTTGCGGGCCTGGAGGGTGGCGTCGAGGTCGCGCCGCAGTTCGTCCTGACGAGTGTCCATAGGACCAGAGTGGGGCCGCGGGGGCGTCCGGTCCATCCGTTCGCGGGAGGAATCCGGGCGGGCTCAGGGAGAAATCAGGGTTGCCCCGCCCCGGCCCGGGTCTGTCCGATCCCGGCCCGGGTTTGTCCGACCCCGGCCCGGGTCTGTCCGACCCCGGCCCACCCGGCCCGGACCACCGCCGGGCCGTCCGACCCGCGGGGCGTCCCACCGGACGTCCCGCCGTACGAGACGTCTTTGCCAGGCGCCGCCCGCTCCTGCACAGTCGTCGTCCGAACCGCACGCACCCGGAGGTACCGCTGATGACCGCCACCGACGAGGCCGGCAGCGTCGGCCCCTCCGCCCGGCTGCTCCAGCTCTTCGAGGGGCACCGGCTGACGCCGACCCAGCGCCGGATCGCCCACTCGCTGGTGCGGCACGCCACCGAGGCGCCGTTCCTGTCCAGCGTGGAGGTCGCCGAACTCGCGGGCGTCAGCCAGCCGTCCGTCACCCGCTTCGCGGTCGCGCTCGGCTACGACGGCTACCCGGCGCTGCGCAAACAGCTGCGCGAACTCGGCGGCGGCGAACCGGCCGCGCCGGAGACCCCGGACGACGCGGTGCGCAACGAGCACCAGCAGGCCGTCCTCGCCGAGATCGCCCACCTGCGCCACCTCGCCGAACTCCTCGCCGACCCGGAGCCGATCATCCGGGCCGCCCGGCTGCTCGCCGCCTCCCGCCCGCTGCCGGTGCTCGGCCTGCGGGCCGCCTCGGCGCAGGCGCGCGGCTTCGCCTACTTCGCGTCCAAGGTGCACCCGGACATCCGGCTGCTGGACGAGGGCGGCAGCATGCTCGCCGACCGGCTGGAGCAGGCCCGGGCGGCCGGTGCCAGCGCGCTGCTCTGCTTCGCCCTGCCGCGCTACCCGCGGGAGCTGATGGACGCGCTGACGGTGGCCCGCGAGTGCGGGCTGACGGTGCTGACCGTCGCCGACAGCGCCTTCGCGCCGGTCGCCAAGCTGTCCGACCTGATGCTGCCGGCCGCCGTCGGCACCGGGCTGGTCTTCGACACCGCGTGCGCGCCGATGATGCTCGGCCGGGTGCTGCTGCAGTCCATGTGCGACGAACTCCCGGGCGCGGAGGCCCGGTTGGAGGCGATCGAGCAGTCGGCGGCGGCGCGCGGACTCTTCCTGGAATAACCGCGGCCCGCGGCGGCGGCGGGGGAGTAGCCGCCACGAACCCGGGCATCCCCCCTGCAGGGGGTGCCGCCCATGCGCGTGATCCACGAGATGAAGTTCGTCGCCCGCCTCTCCTCGGGTGCCGACGAATGGTCCTGCCCCACCTGCGGACGCCGCGTCACCCTGCGGCGCCTGCCCGAACCCGAACTGACCGTCCTCGACCCGGGCGACGAGTCCGCCGTCCACGTCGGCGTCATCGAACCCGACGCCCGCGCCGCCGCGGCCGCCGAGAAGTACGGCCTCGGCCCCGTCCAGAACATCCCCCGCCCGCCCTCCCCGCCCACCCCCGACGCCGACGACCGCCGCTGGCTCGCCGAGATCGGCATCGACTGGGACGGCGGCGCGGCGGCCTGAAGAGGTCAGCGACGAGGGGTGTAGATCGGAAGCTCGTCGGTCTGCAGTTCTGCGGGCAACGGGTCGGTGAGTGGAATGGGCTCGCCGTACTTGCCGTGAAGCACGCCCTGGTACTCGCCGTCGCGTGGATGCGTGTAGAGCGTCCAGGTGCCGTCGCGAGGGTCGGCGGCGACCAGGACGGCCACACCCGCGATGGCGTACCACTCGGTCTTGGCGGCGATGCCGCTGATCCGCTCGGAGGTGGAGATCACCTCCAGGGCGAAGGCGACGTCACCCGGGTCCGCCAGCCATTCGTCGTCGTCGCCCCAGTCCTTCGGGAAAACGACCAGGTCGGGAGTGGCGTAGTCGTCCTCGTTGTCCGGCATGCAGATCGACGAGTTCTCGTAGACGCGCAGGTCCTTGGGCAGCTTGGGGATGAGCTGGTCCCGTAGAACCTGCACGGTTCCCGCGTGCTTGCCGCGAGGCGTCGGGGACATCACCAGGGTTCCTCCGATGATCTGGACGCGAAGTCCCGTGCTCTCCTCGATCTCCTCCGCCGCATCCCGGAGTCTGCCGGGCCGCACGGTGATGGCCGTCATCGTGTCCTCCGCTCTCTGGTGCTGGGCCGAGTGGCTGGTGTCCGCCGGGTTCAGGCTAGCGCGCCAAGTGGGCCGGTGCCGGGGCTGATCGGATGCCTTCGGGGTCTGGTCGAAAGCCGACTGTTTAGTTATATTCAATCGAACATAGCTTGAATGAATCCATCCGCAGGGAGGCCGTGACTATGGTGCAGCAGCAGGCGAGCGGGCCGCGAGAGGTGCGCGCGGCGCGGGGGACGGGGCTGACGGCGCAGGGGTGGCAGCAGGAGGCCGCCCTGCGGATGCTGATGAACAACCTCGACCCGGAGGTGGCCGAGCACCCGTCGAAGCTGGTGGTGTACGGCGGGACGGGCAAGGCGGCGCGGGACTGGCGGTCCTTCGACGCCATGGTGCGGACGCTGGAGGGGCTGAAGCAGGACGAGACCATGCTGGTCCAGTCCGGGCGGCCGGTCGGCGTGATGCAGACCCACGAGTGGGCGCCGCGGGTGCTGATCGCCAACTCCAACCTGGTCGGCGACTGGGCCAACTGGGAGGAGTTCCGCCGGCTGGAGAGCCTCGGGCTCACCATGTACGGGCAGATGACCGCCGGCTCGTGGATCTACATCGGCACCCAGGGCATCCTCCAGGGCACCTACGAGACCTTCGCGGCCGTCGCCGGCAAGCGCTACAACGGCTCGCTGGAGGGCACCATCACCCTCACCGCCGGCCTAGGCGGGATGGGCGGCGCCCAGCCGCTGGCCGTCACCATGAACGGCGGCGTGGCGATCTGTATCGACTGCGACCCGTCCCGGATCGCCCGCCGGATCGAGCACCGCTACCTGGACGTCGAGGCCAAGGACCTCTCCCACGCGCTGGAGCTGGCCACCGCCGCCCGCGACAAGAAGCAGCCGCTCTCCATCGGCGTGCTGGGCAACGCCGCCGAGCTGGTCCCGCAGCTACTCGCGATGGACGCGCCGATCGACATCGTCACCGACCAGACCAGCGCCCACGACCCGCTGGCCTACCTGCCGGTCGGCGTCGCCTTCGAGGACATGGCGGACTACGCCGCCGCCAAGCCCGCCGAGTTCACCCAGCGCGCCCGCGAGTCGATGGCCGCGCACGTCGAGGCGATGGTCGGCTTCCTGGACCGCGGCGCCGAGGTCTTCGACTACGGCAACTCGATCCGCGGCGAGGCCCAACTGGCCGGGTACGACCGCGCGTTCGCCTTCCCCGGCTTCGTCCCGGCGTACATCCGCCCGCTGTTCTGCGAGGGCAAGGGCCCGTTCCGCTGGGCGGCGCTGTCCGGGGACCCGCAGGACATCCACAAGACCGACAAGGCCGTCCTCGACCTCTTCCCGGAGAACGAGTCGCTGGCCCGCTGGATCAAGCTGGCCCAGGAGAAGGTGCACTTCCAGGGCCTGCCGGCGCGCATCTGCTGGCTCGGCTACGGCGAGCGCGACAAGGCCGGCGAGCGCTTCAACGACATGGTCGCCTCCGGTGAGCTGTCCGCCCCGATCGTGATCGGCCGCGACCACCTGGACTGCGGCTCGGTGGCCTCCCCGTACCGGGAGACCGAGGCGATGCTGGACGGCTCCGACGCGATCGCCGACTGGCCGCTGCTCAACGCCATGGTCAACGTCGCCTCGGGCGCCTCCTGGGTCTCCATCCACCACGGCGGCGGCGTCGGCATCGGCCGCTCGATCCACGCCGGCCAGGTCACCGTCGCCGACGGCACCGCGCTGGCCGGGGAGAAGATCCGCCGGGTGCTCACCAACGACCCGGGCATGGGCGTCATCCGGCACGTGGACGCCGGGTACGACCGGGCCACCGAGGTCGCCGCCGAGCGCGGTGTCCGCGTCCCGATGGGCGAGCTGTGACGGTTCCGTCGTTCGAAGAGATGTGGGCGGAGCTGCTCCCCGTGGGCCGCTCCGCCGCCTCCGGCGGCTACCGCCGCTTCGCCTGGAACTCCGCCGACGCCGAGTGCCGCGCCTGGTTCGAGCAGCAGGCCCGCAGCCGCGGCCTGGCGTACGAGCTGGACCGCAACGGCAACCAGTGGGCCTGGCTGGGCGATCCGACCGCCGGCGGCGCGGTCGTCACCGGCTCGCACCTGGACTCCGTCCCGGACGGCGGCGCCTTCGACGGCCCGCTCGGCGTGGTCTCCTCCTTCGCCGCACTGGACGAACTGCGCTCCCGCGGCGCGGAGTTCACCAGGCCCCTGGCGATCGTCAACTTCGGCGACGAGGAGGGCGCCCGGTTCGGCGTGGCCTGCATCGGCTCCCGGCTGACCGCCGGGGTGCTCTCCCCGGAGCAGGCGTACGGGCTGCGCGACGCCGACGGCGTCCGGCTGCCCGACGCGATGGAGAAGGCCGGCTACGACCCCACCGCGATCGGCGCGGACGAGGACCGGCTGGCCCGGATCGGCGCCTTCGTCGAGCTGCACGTCGAGCAGGGCCGCTGCCTCGCCGAGGGGCAGCCGGTCGGTGTGGCCGGGGCGATCTGGCCGCACGGCCGCTGGCGGTTCGACTTCCACGGCGAGGCCAACCACGCCGGCACCACCCGGATCGAGGACCGCCGCGACCCGATGCTGACCTACGCCAACACCGTGCTGGCGGCCCGCAAGAAGGCGAAGCAGGCGGGCGCGCGGGCCACCTTCGGCAAGGTCGCGGTCGAGCCCAACGGCACCAACGCGATCGCCTCGCTGGTGCGCGGCTGGCTGGACTCCCGGGCGGCCGACGAGCGCACCCTCACCGAGCTGGTCGAGGCGATCGAGCGGGCCGCCGCCGAGCGCGGCGAGCGCGACGGCGTCCGGGTCGAGCTGACCCGCGAGTCCTACACCCCGGTGGTGGACTTCGACGGGCCGCTGCGCGACCGGCTGGCCAAGCTGCTGGACGCCCCGGTGCTGCCCACCGGCGCGGGACACGACGCCGGCATCCTGGCTTCGGCGATCCCGACCGCCATGCTGTTCGTGCGCAACCCCACCGGCGTCTCCCACTCCCCGGCCGAGCACGCCGAGCAGGCCGACTGCCTGGCCGGGGTCGCCGCCCTCGCCGACGTACTGGAGGACCTGGCGTGTCAGTGACCCCGTCGAGCCCCGTGGCGTACTGGGCCCAGTACGCCTGGCTGCCGCACGACAACGGGCCGGTGGTCGAGCGGGACGTGCTGATCACCACCGGCCCCGGCGGGACGATCGCCGCCGTCGTCCCGGACAGCGGCCCCTGCCCGCCCGGCGCCGTCCGGCTCGACGGGCTGCTGCTGCCCGGCCAGGCGAACGCCCACTCGCACGCCTTCCACCGGGCGCTGCGCGGGCACGTCCAGGTCGGCTCCGGCACCTTCTGGACCTGGCGCGACACCATGTACCGGTTCGCCGGCGCGCTGGACCCGGACCGCTACCTGGCGCTCGCCACCGCCGTCTACGCCGAGATGGCGCTGGCCGGTGTCACGGCGGTTGGCGAGTTCCACTACCTGCACCACGCGCCCGGCGGCGCCCGGTACACCGACCCGAACGCGATGGGCGAGGCGCTGATCGAGGCCGCCGCCCGGGCCGGCATCCGGATCACCCTGCTGGACACCTGCTACCTGTCCTCCGGTTTCGGCGCCGAGCCGACCCACCCGCAGCTGCGGTTCAGCGACGGCGACGCCGAGGCCTGGGCCGCCCGGGCGGACGCGCTCAAGCCGCGCGAGCACGCCCGGATCGGCGCCGCCGTCCACTCGGTGCGGGCCGTCCCGGCCGAGCAACTGGACACCGTCGCGCACTGGTCGGCGCTGCGCGGGGCGCCGCTGCACGTCCACCTGTCCGAGCAGACCGCCGAGAACGACGCCTGCCTGGCCGCGCACGGCGTCACCCCGACCCGGCTGCTCGCCGACCACGGCGTGCTCGGCCCGCGCACCTCGGCCGTGCACGCCACCCACCTGACCGACGAGGACGTCAGGCTCCTCACCGACTCCTCCACCACGGTCTGCATGTGCCCCACCACCGAGCGGGACCTCGCGGACGGCATCGGCCCGGCCCGCCGGCTCGCCTCGGCGGGCTCCCCGATCACCCTGGGCAGCGACAGCCACGCGGTGATCGACCCGTTCGAGGAGGCTCGCGCGCTGGAGCTGGACGAGCGGCTGCGGACGCGGACGCGCGGCCACTGGACGGCGAACGCGCTGCTGCGGGTCGGCACCGAGGACGGGCACGCCTCGCTCGGCTGGCCGGAGGCCGGACGGATCGAGGCCGGGGCGCTCGCCGACTTCACGGTGATCGCGCTGGACACCGTCCGTACGGCGGGCCCGCCGCCCCGGCTGGGCGCCGAGATCGCCGTCTTCGCGGCCTCGGCGGCGGACGTGCGGCACCTGGTGGTCGGCGGCCGGCACGTCGTCCGGGACGGCGTGCACCTGCTGGTGGCCGACGTGCCGGGTGCGCTGCGCTCCGCGATCGGCGCGCTGGACTACTGACCCCCGTTCAACCCCCTTCGGAAGGCGTTGTCTTGAGCACCACGACCACCCTGATCACGGGCATCGGCAGCCTGGTCACCAACGACCCCGGGCAGGGCGCCGGGCCGCTCGGCCTGCTCACCGACGCGGCCGTGGTGGTCGACGGCGGCACCGTCGCCTGGGTCGGCCCGGCCGCGCAGGCCCCGGCGGCGGACGAGCGCTTCGACGCCGGGGGCCGGGCGCTGCTGCCCGGCTTCGTCGACTCGCACGCCCACCTGGTGTTCGCGGGGGACCGTACGGCCGAGTTCAACGCCCGGATGTCCGGGCAGGCGTACTCGGCGGGCGGCATCCGGACCACGGTGGCGGCCACGCGGGCCGCTTCGGATGCCGAACTGGAGGCCAACCTGGCCCGGTTCGTCCGGGAGGCGGTGCGGCAGGGCACCACCACCATCGAGTGCAAGTCCGGCTACGGGCTGACGGTCGAGGACGAGGCCCGGGCGCTGCGGATCGCCGCCGGGTACACCCCGGAGACGACGTACCTGGGCGCGCACGTGGTGGCGCCTGAGTACGCCGAGGACCCGGCCGGGTACGTGGAGCTGGTGACCGGCGAGATGCTGGACGCCTGTGCCCCGCACGCCCGTTGGGTGGACGTGTTCTGCGAGAAGGGCGCCTTCGACGGGGAGCAGGCGCGGGCCGTCCTGACGGCGGGGATCGAGAAGGGCCTCACGCCGCGGGTGCACGCCAACCAGCTCACGTACGGGCCGGGCGTGCAGCTGGCGGTGGAACTGGGGGCCGCCTCGGCGGACCACTGCACCCACCTGACGGACGAGGACGTGGCGGCGCTGGCCGGCTCGGCGACGGTCGCGACGCTGCTGCCGGGGGCGGAGTTCTCGACGCGGGCCGAGTACCCGAGCGGGCGCAGGTTGTTGGATGCGGGCGCGGTGGTGGCGCTGTCCACCGACTGCAACCCGGGCTCCAGCTTCACCAGTTCGATGGCGTTCTGTATTGCCGTGGCGGTGCGCGAGATGGGCATGACCCCGGACGAGGCGGTCTGGGCGGCCACCGCGGGCGGCGCCCGCGCCCTGCGGCGCAGCGACGTGGGGGTGATCGCCCCCGGCGCCCGCGCGGACCTGCTCCTGCTGGACGCCCCCTCGCACGTCCACCTGGCCTACCGCCCGGGTGTCCCCCTGACGGCGGCGGTCTGGCGCGCGGGCGTCCGCGAGGTCTGAACGGTGGATTCGCGTCGCCCCGTCGAGCAGCTGCTCGACGGGGCGACGCGCTGTCCGTCTGCGGTCGCCAGGGTGCGCGGGTTCCTCGGCCGGGACACGGCAGCGCTTCCGGGCAGGCCGTGATCATTAGTCCAGGACGGGAATACTGCCCGAACCGTGTGGACAGGACACGCGGCCAGTCCATAGCGTCTCGCCCAGGCGGTCCAATCCGGGCCGAGCTGAAGGGGGTTGGCATGGCTCACCAGCGGCTCACGGGTGTCGGCGTCAGAGACTGCAAGGAGGGAGACTGCCCGAACGTCTACCTCACCGACCGGGGCACCCTCGTCTTCCAGGGGAACCAGTACGCGGAGCTGCCCGAGCATGTCGTGAAGGAGGCCATTCGTGTTCTTGGATGGTGAGGACTGGCAGAGGCTTCTGCATGGTTTCTCGCGGTCGGCGTTCCGGCTTGAGACTCTGCCCGCTTACAAGGTCGCGGGGGAGGCCGAAGAGATCGAGGAGTTCCTGAACGGGTACCGGATCGACCCCGGTACCTACACGTCCGGCTGGACTGACAAGCTCAGGGCCCATACCGCGGCCGGTCGTACGGTTCAGCGCGTACACATCGTCACCCGGCCGCTGAGCGACTACCTGCGGTACGAGTTCATGTACTACACGCCGCATGCCAGGGCCGGTGAGGACATCTACATTCTCGACCTGACCGACAGGCCGAACCCGGGCCTTCCGGCTCAGGACTTCTGGGCATTCGACGATTCGACCGTGGTCCTGATGAACTACGAGCTCGACGGAACGCAGATCAACCGCGTGCTTGTCGAGGACGACGTCGAGAAGTACCGGGAATGGCGGCGGATCGCTGTGGCCGCGTCGGTGCCCTTCATGGACTATGTGGAAGAGTACGGGTGGCAATAGACCCGGAAGAGCTGGGGCTATGACCTGCGGTGATGCCGTTCGGCGGAGCCAGATCGCCACGCGATCGCCGCACCTCGGCCAGCCGTCACGCATCACGTCGCTCGAACAAAGCAAACCGCCCCGGCCTTCTCGGCCGGGGCGGTTCTCTCATCTGCTCGAACTGACCGTTAGCGCCACGGGGGAAGCGACGGGCAGCCCGGGCTGCTCGGGATGGCGGTTAGGCCGCGTAGAACATGGCCGTGGCTTCCTGGATCTCCAGGACGGCAGCGGCGAAGTCCTCGGGACCGCCGCCCCACGGGTCGGTGATGCCCGAGCCGAGGATGCGAACGGGCCGGTGCGGACCGGCGAGCGCTTCGACCGCGAGAGCGGTTTCGTCGTCCACCGCGACCAGGGCGTCAGCCCAGTCAAGTAGCTCCGTGTCCAGCACGGCGCCCCGGTGCCCGGTGAGGTCGTAGCCGAAGGCGGCGGCGGCCTCGATCATCAGCGGGTGCGCGGGCTTGGCCACGTGCCAGTTGCGGGTGCCCGCCGAGCGCACGTCCAGCGCGCCCCCGGACCGCTCCGCGATGATCAGGGCGGCGATCGGGGAACGGCAGTGGTTTCCCTTGCAGACCACCAGGACCCGCCTTCGCCTACTCACCGGGGTTCACTCGCTCGATCTCGAACGTGATCACGCCGAGGGCTTCCTTCTCCGGCGGGAAGATCGCGTGGATCGCCCGCAACTGCTCGGCCTCGGTCGCGTGCGGGTTGACCGCCTTCACGTCCTCGGTGCCGAACATCTCCTTGAAGGTCCTGTACGTGCCGATGCGCTTCACCTTGGTCAGGCACTCCTCACCGCGACAGGTGAAGTTGAGCAGGTCCCCGACCCTGATTCGCTTCATCGAGGCGTAGGCGACCCGGACTTCGACGGTCTTGGAGCCGTCGGCGATCAGGTCGAAGTACTGCTTGTAGATCTGGATGTTGCGGGGACGGCCATGCGCCTGGGATTGGTTCCTGGCAGGCTGGCGGGTGGTCATCAGGGCTTCCAATGCGGTCGTGGTGTAGGACCGGAAGAAGTGCCTCGGGCTGCTGAGCATCAGCTCACCGGCACCCGTGAGCGCTTCGACGTAGTCCGCTTGCGTGCCGGGCCAGGCGCCCGGGTCGAGCAGCCATTCCGCGGTGCTGCCTCCCGTCGCGTCTCCGGCTTCGGCAGCCGCGCGAAGGAGGCTCTTGGAGAGCTTCCCGCCGTCGCTGCCGAGGATCTGGGGGATGAAGACACGTAGCGGCACCGGAGCGGCCGGCGCCCCGATCGCGACGTGGGCGCCGTCCACCAGTTGGCAGCCGAACGCCCAGTCGCCGCCCTTCACCATCACGTGCAACGTGCCGTCGCCGGGGCGGTAGGACCGTTCCTTGACCACGTTGCGGTACAGGGTGGAGAGGTCCAGGTACCCGCCGCCGAGCGGCGTGACGTCCACCTCGTAGCGGTCGTGCTCGTGGCACATCGCTTCGAACAGTGCCCCCGAGTCGTCCAACTCCAGCAGCCGTGTGTGGTCGGCGTACTTCTGGGCCCACCCGCACACCGGACACGGCAGCCGGATGTGTGCCGTACCGCTGGTCGGAGCCAGCCAGAACCGGATCTGATCCAGGAACTCCAGCGTCCGCAGGAACTCGGCCCGGAACTCCGGGCTCGCCTGCTGCTCGGTGTAGCTGCTGACCCGGTACTCCACGCCCGTGCGGCTGGTCATCGCGTCCAGAAGAGGGGCGTAGTACTCGGCGACCAGGGCGCGGATGCCGTGATCACCGAGCTGGTGGTGGTAGGTGAGCTGGTACATCCGGCCGCCGTCGGTGATCGTCTCCGCCGGGGCGTTGTCCAGCGCCACGAAGTCCACGGCCGTATCGACCCCGAACTCATCGCGGGCCCGCTCGGCGACCAGGAACGACAGGCTCTGCACCAGGTGCGTGCCGATGTGCGGACGCCCGTTGAGCTGCGTCCCCACGGTGAACTCGATCCGCTCCGTCCCGGCCTCCAGGAGGCGGGGACGGAGCATGTCCAGGGCATCGTCAACGGCGTTGGCCAGCACGGTGTTCGGCGACCTGAGAAGGTCGATGGTGTTCAAGTGTGGTGCCTCCGCTCTGCTCATGAACCGGCTGCGGCCGGCTCAGTGATGGTGTCGGTGGCGCATGCGCTCGGCATGCTGGGCCCTGAGCTGCTCCACAGCGGCGATCACAGCCTTCACTGATGCGTGGGGGCGTGAGGTAGACCGTACGAACCTCGGCCAGCGGCACTCAACGAAGTTGCTCATAGTTGCTGGAAGTCGCCTGAGTGAGCTTCGGTGCTGTCGAACGCTTGACCCTGGGATGGCCGTAGGGCGAAGGCCGGAGGTGACATGCGGCCGGATCATGGGGGAGCAACATGCGGCAACACAGCAGCGACGGCGACGACTTGACCGCTACGTTCTTCTGCGCGGACCCCACCTCTCAGGGCGGCGTCGAGTGCGAGACGTTCTATGAGACCGACCGTGACCCATGGATCGTGCAGCTCAAAGAGTGCGGGCCGGAGGTTCGGGATCAGCTCGTCGCACTTGCCGACGACGAGACGTTCGGGGAGATGTCCGGGCGGACCATGGATGTGTTCGTGCGGAAGCACGTCAGGGAGCGTTATGGAATTGATCTCGGCGGCACGCCGAATTGAGCCGCTGTTCGGCGAGCCCGTCCAAGAGGTGCGGAAGTTTGAGCTGCGGGACTCCTATGAGGTGGACCGCCCGTTGTCCGAGGCGTGGCGCCCAGGCGACCGCGGGACGGCCGAGGAGACGATGCGCGGACATCGGGCGTTCCTGACCGGGAAGGCCGCCGCCGGCTTTCCTTACCGGCGTGTGCGGGTCGTCTCCGAACCCCTCTCGGGCTACCAGCGGATGGCGGTCGAGCCGGCCGACCCCACGGAGCGTCTTCGGTGGCTAACCCGCCGTCTCGTGTCGGCGCTGCCCTTGCCGGGGAACGACTGCCTGATCCGGGATGA
Organism: Kitasatospora sp. NPDC001119; assembly: GCF_053598475.1. Taxonomy (NCBI): domain Bacteria; kingdom Bacillati; phylum Actinomycetota; class Actinomycetes; order Kitasatosporales; family Streptomycetaceae; genus Kitasatospora; species Kitasatospora sp. NPDC001119. The sequence continues at coordinate 16,269 of NZ_JBSFKI010000040.1, read as the reverse complement.
CCTGGTGGTCTTCAACCTCATCGGGGGAGACAATCAACAGGCCGACATCCAGCTCTCAACCGATCCGGACGTGGTCCGGTTCTGCAACGAGGCGTTCGAGCAGGCATGGTCGCTCGGCGTCCCCAATGGCGAGTACAAGCCGTAGCGACATGTCCGGCCAGAAACCATCCGAGTCCGCAAGGCGCGCATTCGGGACGCAGCTCAAGGAACTCCGTCAGGATGCCTACCTTTCGGGTGTCGAACTCGCGCAGCGCTGCGGTTGGCACAAGACCAAGGTGTCGAAGATCGAGCACGGGACGCAGATCCCGGCCGAGGAAGACATCCGAAGGTGGGCAACGGCCTGTGCCGTCGAGGGGCAGACTCCCGAACTCATCGCGATGAGTCGTGAGATCGAGCAGATGTGGACCGACTACAAGCGGTGGCACCGACCGGGGATGAAGCGTCTCCAGTTCAAAGCCATGGACTTGTACGCGAAGACCAAGCTGCTCCGGGTGTACGAGTCGCTGTTCGTCCCCGGTTTCCTACAGACGGTCGATTACGCCAAGGCGCAGTTCACCATCCATGCCAAGCTGCACGGCCTGCCGTTGGATGACGTGGAGGAAGCGGCACAGAACCGCATGGTCCGGAAGCGGTTCCTCGGCACCGGGGCACCGATGTTCTCGTTCCTCCTGGAAGCCTCAGCGCTAACCAACAATACGGGTGGTGCTGAGGTGATGAACGGGCAACTTGACCACCTCCTGGAAGTGTCCAGGCTCCCGTACGTGTCCATCGGGATCATCCCGCAAGGTCGGCCACGGTCGCTCTACCCTGGCGAGGGCTTCTACCTGTTCGACGAGAGCTTGCTCAAGCAGGAGTTCTGGTCGGGGGCATTCCAGACGTCCAGGCCCGAGAACATCTCGTACTTCGTCCGCGTGTTCGCCGCTCTGCGGGACCAAGCGGTGTTCGGTACTGCGGCCCGAAACGAGATCGAAGCGGCCCGTGGCCGTCTTCAAGGGGCCTGAGAGCGCCACCCCGGGGCATCGTCAGAGTCGGCCTGTACGCCGGGTTCATGTCGCCCCCGTCGAGCAGCGGCTCGGCGGGGGCGATGTGCGTTCCCTTCAGGGGTTGGTGGTGAGGTGGTCGAACTCGCCGGCCTTGGCGCCCTGGAGGAAGTTGGCGAACTTGGGGTGGGTGGTGCGGACAATGACATCGCCCTCGTCGGACTCACGGAGTTCGACCACCCCGTCAGCAGCCCGCACCTCAACGCAGTTGTTGTTGGCCTCGCTGAAGCTGGACTTCTGCCAGTCGGTGCTATTCATGCCTGTCGTTCATTTCCTTCATGATCGAGCGAATGTGATCCCGAGACTCGTTGTCCGGGAGCGCGACGGCCTTGATGCGCTCCAAGATGGCGCGGTAGCCCGCCAGCTGGGCGGGTGAGTCGAAGATGTGGGAGCCGTGAGACGAGTCGGCCTGTACTGTGTCCAGCTCTGGCACCGGCCCCTCCGCGTAGAGCAGGTTCTCGCTGGGGCCAGGGAAGTTGGCTGTCGCAAAGGGCACGACTCGCAGTGAGACGTTCGGAAGTTCGGCGTTCCGGACGAGGGAATTGAGCTGTTCCTTGAGTACTGCCGGCCCGCCGTACTGGATGCGCAATGCTGCTTCGTGAACGAGTGCCGTGTACGGCGTTTCGCCGGACCGGATGATCTGCTGCCTCCGCAGCCGAAACTTCACTCTGCGATCAACCTCTCGATCGGGGAGAGAGGTGAACCCTGTCGCGAACACCGCAGTCGCATACGAGTTCGTCTGTAGCAGTCCCGGGATGATGCCGATGGTGAAGCTCGTGAGTCTCTTCGCGCGCCCTTCGATCTCCGCGACATCGATCGGGGCGGCTGCGAGTACCGTTCGATACTCATCCCACCAGGCCGAGTCTCGTTCCCTGGCCATGTCAGCGAGCGCTTCGACCAGAGGGGCATTGGCGCACATGCAGGCTTCCGCGATCTCGTGCAGGCGAGCCACGCTGACGGCCGACTTTCCGATCTCCATCTGACTCACCAGGGCGGGAGTCACCCCGAGAAGCCTGGCGAGGTAGCTGCCGCCGAAGCCGGCCTGCTCTCTCATTCTCCGCAGTTCGGCACCGAGCCGTCGCTGACGAAGGGTGGGGATCCGAAGTGCCATGGCGTCCTCTCTGCCGGTGCAGAGGCCAGTGTGCCGCGTCGGCCGTCGGAGGAGCCATCCGGGCTCGTTCCCTCGTGCGGAGGAACCTCCGTCTGTTTGGCTTTAATTAAAGAGCGAATGCGCTACCGTCGTTCCAGCTCGATCCGACGGATCGTCAGCAATGGCTGTATCCAGGGCAGTAGGCGCCTGCTGCCTGCGCACCGAAGAGCAACCGCCGCCCCGGCCTGGCTCACGGTGACGACCGTCATCCCCCTCCCCACGCCACAGCCTCACGGAGGTTCCCGTGTGCACCCGTAACACCCCCTCGCTCACCCTCTCCCGCCAAGCCCTGCGGGACGCGATGACCCGTAGCGGCGGCTGGGACGCCGACAGCATCTTCAACGCCGAACTCGCCCTGATGGAGCTCGTCGTCAACGCCTGGCGGCACGGCGACACCCCCGCGCCCGTCGTCTGGTTCTCCGTCCTCGGCCGCACCCTCCGGGTCACCGTCTCCGACGAGAGCGACGCCCTCCCCCGGCGGCGAACCCCCGCCGACTCCGCCGAGTCCGGCCGGGGCCTCCAACTCGTGGAGGGCCTCACCCACCGCTGGGGCGTCGACCCGCAGAAGCGCGGCAAATCCATCTGGTACGAGCTGGACTGCCGCGCGTGACCGGCTACCCCGTCCTGCCGGAGGACCCCCGGATGCGTGACTACACCAAACCCCACCTCATGGCCCTTCTGGGCGAGTTGCACAGGCGCGGCCTGCCGCACGGGCTCCTCTGGGGGTCCGCCTCGCCGGGCGAGACCACCATCGACGGGCGCATCCTGATCGACTTCGGGAACGCTCCGGTGAGCACTCTGCTCAACCTCCTCCGCCTGCTCCGCGAACTGGACGATGACGACGAGGGAGGGCAGCCGTGAGGTTCTTCGTCGGCGCAGGCCTCCTCGCCCTCGGCGTCCTCGCGACCCTCAGGATGCCCCGCCCCGAGGCGCGCGACGAGCAGTACTGAAACACGCGAAGGCCCTCGCCCACCCAGGGCGAGGGCCTCGCGGGCATGGAGCCGGTCTTCGTCAGATCTCGTACAGATGGTGCGGGAGCGCTCGCTCCCAGACTGCTTCGAACGCGGTGGTGCACAGCGTCACGGCGTCCGGCTCTGTCGTGATCTCGTCCTCGACCACGGCGCCGTCCCCGGAGAAGTGGTGCACTCGAAGCAGCGCACCGTCGAACAGCCAGAAGTCGTTCCCGGGCAGGGGGATGCTCGTGGCCTGCCGCCGTGGCAGCCAGCGGACCTGCTCGCCGGCCGTGACGTTGGCGTGGGTGACGTAGTGCTCCCACCGGATGTACTCGGACACGGGCTCGGAGACCACCCGGGCTCGGCGAATGACCACGCCCCGCGCCACGGCGTCCGTGATCAACTGGTCATAGGGATGCCACCAGGACGCCTGGTCCTCCCAGTTGATCCGCTCACCGCGCTGCCAGGCCTCGAACCGATCCGTCGGGGCGTACGAGTCCCGCAGCTCCAGATGGACGGCGGACCGCTGGCACTGCTCAAGCAGCTCAGCGAAGCCGGGCACGCTCGACGGCATCACATGCCTCCCTGATCATAGGCACCGGCCCGTTCGCTGGGCAGGCGTTCGGTGGCGCGGTGCTGATCACTTCATTCCCAACGAGCGGCACAGGAAGTGCAGTTCGTGGTGCAGCAGGTTTTCCACCACCGCCTCGTCGGTGGGCCGGTGGCCGGTGGCGCGTAGGGGGAGGACCTCGTGCGGGCGGCCGGCGGCGAGGAGGGCGGCGGAGAGCCGCAGGGTGTGGGCCGGGTAGACGTTGTCGTCGGCGAGGCCCTGGATCAGCAGCAGCGGGCGGCTCAGCTTCGGCGCCTCGGCGATCAGCGAGCCGCTGTCGTAGTGCTCGGGGTGCTCGTCGGGGTGGCCGAGGAAGCGCTCCTGCCAGTGGGTGTCGTAGAACCGCCAGTCGGTGGGGGCGGCCCCGGCGGAGGCGGCGTGGAAGACGTCCGGGCGCCTCAATACGGCGAGGGCGGCGAGGTAGCCGCCGTAGGACCAGCCGCGGATGCCGACCCGGTCGAGGTCGAGCAGCCCGGGCCGCAGCCGGGCGGCCGCCCGCAGGCCCTCGACCTGGTCCGCCAGCGGGAGCGTCGCCTTGTCGCCGTACACGGCCTTCTCCCACCGGGGCCCGCGGCCGGGGGTGCCCCGGCCGTCCACCACGAGCACCGCGAAGCCCTGGTCGGCGAACCACTGCGAGACCTGGTCCCACCAGAAGCCGCCGGTGGTGGCCTTCTGCATCGCGGGCCCGGCGTACGGGTCGAGCAGGACGGGCAGCGGGCCGTCCCCGGGGCGGTGGCCGGCGGGGAGGAAGAGCGTGGCGCGCAGGGCGTGTGGGCCGAGCCTGAGCAGCTCGGGCGCGGCAGTGACGACGGGCGGCTCGGCGTACGAGGTGAGCGGGAGCGCCGGGCGGCCCTCGCGCAGGACGGTGGAGCGGCCGCCGGGGTGCCCGGGGGTGCGGGTGGTGAGCACCAGCGTGCCGCCGCGCCGCACGCCGGTGTGCAGCCCGGGGCCGTCGCTCAGCCGACGGATGCCGCCGTCCGGTCCGTACGTCCAGAGGTGGGTCTCGGTGGGCTCCTCGGAGGCGGTGAACAGCACCTGCTCGCCCTCCGTGCCGAGCACCGCGCGCAGCTGGAGCCCGGGCGGGGTGACCGGTTCGCCGTCGACGGTCAGGTGCCGGGTGTCGCCGAGGTCGGCGGTGTCCACCAGGGCGCCGCCCGCGGTGCGGGCGGGCAGGCCGGGCAGCAGCTCGACCCAGTGGGCGTCCCGGCGCTCGGCGAGCGGCCGGGTGGTGCCGTCCGGCTCGACGGCCACCACAAGGACGGTGCGCTGGTCGCGGCTCTGCACGGCGGCGTACGGGCCGTGGCCGTCCCAGCCGGCGGCGGTCAGGTACTCGAAGGCGGTGCGGTCCCAGCGGACCTCGGTGTCGCTGCCGTCGAGGCCGAGCAGCCGCAGCGAGACCTCGGCGTTGGCGGTGCCGGCGAGCGGGTAGCGGACGGCGCGCGGCGGGCGGTGCGGGTCGGCGGGGTCGGCCGGGAAGAGCCGGGCGAGCGGGCGGTCGTCGACCCGGGCGACCAGCAGCGCGGTGCCGTCGGGGGACCACCAGTGGCCGCGGTCGCGGTGCATCTCCTCGGCGGCGACGTACTCGGCGAGCCCGTAGGAGACGTCCTCGGCCTCGGGTTCGGCGAGCGGGCGGTCGTCGGTGCCGTCGACGCCGACCACCCGCAGGGCGCCGCCGCGGACGTAGGCGATCCGGCGCCCGGTCGGGTCGAGCCTGGGGTCCTGCGGCGGGCCGGGGACGGGGACGGCGCGGACGGTGCCAGCGGCGGTGTCGGCCAGCCACAGGGCGCCGTCCAGGGCGAAGGCGGCGAGCGTGCCGGCGGCGTCGGTGCTGTACGCGGCGATGCCCTCGTCGGCGCCCAGCACGGCCGGGTCGGCGAGCAGCCGTTCCTGGCCGGTGGCGGTGTCCAGGGCCCAGAGGCAGGCGAGCGGGTCGGTGCCGGAGCGGCCGCGCAGGAAGAGCACGGTGGCGCCGTCCGCCGAGGGCTCGGGCCGGGTGGGGACGCCCAGGGTGAAGCGCCGGGTGCGGGCCAGCTGGCGGGGTAAGGAGGGGGTCGTCATGCCGGGCACCATAGGCACGGCCGACGGGCTCCTGTCGAGCGGGAAAAGCACTCGGGGCCGCCGCGGATCCTGGAATCCACGGCGGCCCCGGAGCGGGCGGGGACGGGCGTCAGTGCACGTCGCCCATGAGGGCCTGGACCTTCTTGCGGTAGGTGAAGATGGCGAACCCGGCGAGGGCCGCGAGCGACGCCTGCATCGCGATGATCCCGGTGCCGTTGAGGCTGACGCCGGCCAGCGAGAGCAGGCTGGTGGTGCAGTCACCGGCGGTGACGGCGAGGAACCAGACGCCCATCATCTGGGAGGCGTACTTGCGCGGCGCCATCTTGGTGGTGACCGAGAGGCCGACCGGGGAGAGGCAGAGCTCACCGATGGTCTGGATCAGGTAGATCGAGACGAGCCAGAGCGGGGAGACCAGGGTGCCGTTGTCCGCCATGGTCATCGGGATGATGAAGACGAAGAACGAGACACCGACCAGGAGCAGGCCGATCGAGAACTTCACGATGGTGTTCGGCTCCTTGTCCCGGCGGGACAGCCAGAGCCACAGCCAGGCGAAGACCGGCGCGAACGCCATCACGAACAGCGGGTTCAGCGACTGGTACCAGGTGGCCGAGAAGCCGAGGCCGAACAGGGAGTCCGCGGTCTTCTTGTCCGCGAACAGGGAGAGCGTCGACCCGCCCTGGTCGTAGATCATCCAGAAGATCGCGGCCGCGGCGAAGAACCAGATGTACGCGGACATCTTGGACTGTTCGTCGGCGGTCAGGTCCTTGTCGCGCTTGATCCGGGTCAGCACGGTGATCGGGATCAGCAGACCGGCGATGGTCAGCGGGACGAGGGCCCAGTTCAGCGTGTAGACGCCCAGGCCGGCCACGACGCCGTAGAAGGCGGCGACGCCGAGCACCGTCAGGCCGGCCTTCTTCAGCAGGCGCTTGCGCTCCTCGGGCAGCAGCGGGTTGGGGACCTCGCTGCTCACCGGGTTCAGGTGGCGGCTGCCGAGCAGGAACTGGGTCAGGCCGAGGGCCATGCCGATCGCGGCCAGACCGAAGCCCAGGTGCCAGTTGTACTCCTTGCCGATCGTCCCGATGACGAACGGGGCGACGAAGGCACCGAGGTTGATGCTCATGTAGAAGACGGTGAACCCACCGTCGCGGCGCGGGTCCTCGGGGCCGTTGTAGAGCTGGCCGACCATCGTGGAGATGTTGGCCTTCAGCAGCCCGGAACCGAGCGCGACCAGGAGCAGGCCGAGGAAGAACGCCGCCTGGCCCGGGACGGCCAGCGCGATGTGGCCGGACATGATCACGAACCCGGCGATGGCGACGGTCTTGCGGGCGCCCCAGACCCGGTCGCCGAACCAGCCGCCCGGGTAGGCCATGAGGTAGACCATCGAGACGTAGACGGAGTAGATCGCCGTCGCCGTCGTCGCCTTCATGGCGAGGCCGCCGCCCTGGCTGCCGACGGCGGCGTCGGCGCCACCGGAGACCAGGTAGTAGATGAGCAGGGCGCGCATGCCGTAGTAGGAGAAGCGCTCCCACATCTCGGTCATGAACAGCGTGGCGAGACCTCGGGGATGCCCGAGGAAGGTCTTGCCGCTGGGAGATGCCGACGTCGCGTCGGTGTCCAGGGTCTTAGACGCCATGAGTAGTGGTTCCTTGCCTGACAGCGTCCGCGTAGGGGGGTGGGCGGCGGACGTGGACCAAACCACTCTACGTGGCGACATTTGGCTCTATCAGATGACAAAAGTCTTGAATCAGGTATGTGAATGGCAAAGTTGGCGACAAATCTGCCCGATCTATCGATGGTAGACGGGCGTGTCTCCCTTCGGTTTCAAGATCCAACAGGCGATTCTTCACCGAAGGGCCGGTCTGTTGCGCCCTGTTGAGCCCGATTGCGGCCTTGTATAACGATCACGCTCTGTGAACTACCTCACAGGGCGTACGGGGATACCCCGGCGGACTACCATCACCACATGACCTGTGTGCTGCTCGCCGAGGACGATCCGGCGATCTCCGAACCGCTCGCCCGGGCCCTGCGACGCGAGGGCTATGAGGTGCTCGTCCGCGAGGACGGTCCGACCGCACTCGCCGCCGGCCTCACCGAGGAGGTCGACCTCGTCGTCCTGGACCTCGGCCTGCCCGAGATGGACGGCCTGGAGGTCTGCCGCCGCCTGCGTGCCGACGGCAAGAGCTGCCCCGTCCTGGTGCTCACCGCCCGCGCGGACGAGGTGGACACCGTGGTCGGCCTGGACGCCGGTGCCGACGACTACGTCACCAAGCCCTTCCGCCTGGCCGAACTGCTCGCCCGCGTCCGGGCCCTGCTCCGGCGCGGCAACGTCGACCAGCTCACCACCGGCGCGCACGGGGTGAAGATCGACATCGAGTCCCACCGCGCCTGGCTCGGCGACGAGGAGCTCACCCTCTCCGCCAAGGAGTTCGAGCTGCTGCGCGTCCTGGTCCGGGACGCCGGCCGGGTGGTCACCCGCGAGGAGATCATGCGGCAGGTCTGGGACACCACGTGGTGGACCTCCACCAAGACCCTGGACATGCACATCTCCTGGCTCCGCAAGAAGCTCGGCGACGACGCGGCCAACCCGCGCTACATCGCCACCGTGCGCGGCGTGGGGTTCCGGTTCGAGAAGAATTGACCCTGACGGAGACCGGGCCCTCGGCCCGCGGCGGCGGAACACCCCGGGGAGCGGCAGCGTGAAGCGCAGGATGATCAACTCGCTGCTGGGCGTCGTCCTGGTGGTCGTCGTGGTGTTCTGCGTGCCGCTCGCCCTGGTCGAGAAGCGGACCATCGTCAACTCGGCCCAGGACCGGGTGGACGCCGCCGCCGTCCGGGTGCTCGCCCTGGTCGAGAGTCGGCTCGCCGCGGGCGAGCCGGTCACCGGGCGGGCCTTCGAGAGCCAGGTCACCGAGGGCAGCTACGTCGAGGTGCAGGTGCCCGGCCAGCCGGTGGTCTCCGCCGGCGAGCGCCCGGCCGGGAACCACCTGCTGAAGGCCGTCGAGCGGGGCAACAGCGGCGAGACCGTCACCGTCGAGCAGTCCCGCGAGGACGTCGACCACGAGATCGCCAACAACCTGCTGCTGCTCGGCGTGGTCGCCCTGCTGGCCGTCCAGGCCGCGGTGGCGCTCGCCGTCTGGCAGGCCAAGCGGCTCGCCCGGCCGCTCACCGACCTCGCCGAGACCGCCGAGCGGCTCGGCTCCGGCGACCCGCGCCCGCGCGACCGCCGCTACGGGGTGCCCGAGCTCGACCGGGTCGCCGAGGTGCTGGACACCAGCGCCGAGCGGATCGCCCGGATGCTCACCGCCGAGCGCCGGCTCGCCGCCGACGCCTCGCACCAGCTGCGCACCCCGCTCACCGCGCTCTCCATGCGGCTGGAGGAGATCACCGCCCTCGCCGAGGAGCCGGAGACGGTCAAGGAGGAGGCGACCATCGCCCTCCAGCAGGTCGAGCGGCTCACCGACGTGGTCCAGCGGCTGCTCACCACCCAGCGCGACCCGCGCAGCCCCACCGCCGTCGCCTTCGACCTGGACGAGGTGATCAAGCAGCAGGTGGAGGAGTGGGGCCCGACGCTGCGGGAGCAGGGCCGGGTGCTCTCCCTGGAGGGGCTGCACGGGGTCACCGCGGTCGGCACCCCGGGGACGGTCGCCCAGGTGCTGGCCACCCTGATCGAGAACTCGCTGATGCACGGCGCCGGGACGATCACCCTGCGGATCCGGCCCTCCGGCACCTCGGTGGTCGTCGAGGTCCAGGACCAGGGCGCCGGCGTGCCGCCGGACCTCGGCAACCGGGTGTTCGAGCGCGCGGTCAGCGGGCGCAACTCCACCGGCATCGGGCTGGCCGTCGCCCGCGACCTCGCGGAGGCGGACGGCGGGCGGCTCGAACTGCTCTCGCTGAAGCCGGCGGTGTTCGCGCTCTTCCTCGGACGCAGCCACCAGGACTGAGGGCCTGGGGCCGGCCGGGACACGGCAGGATCCGGCGGGGGATGCGGCAGGGGTATACGGCCGGGGATGCGGCGAGCCCCGGCGGCCGGGTTCGGCGAGCCGGGGCTGCGCGGGGTACGAGGGTGGTGCGAGGACCGCGGGGCCTACTCGGCCTTGGCGAGCCGGATCCGCTCGGTGGCCAGCATCAGCTCGGCCTGCGCGGCCAGCTCCTGGCCGGCGGCGGCGCCCACCGACTGCTGGGCGGGCAGCTCGACGGTCTCCGGCACGGCCTTGAACACCCAGGTGCGGTACGAGACGAAGCGGAACACGGTGGCCACGGCGAGGCCGATCACCTTGGCGCCGATCTGCTCGTAGTGCGAGCGCAGGTCGAGCACGTACACCGAGAAGCCGAGGACGCCGGTCTCGATCAGCATGCCGATGCCGCTGTAGACCAGGAAGAGCGTGATCTCCCGCTTGCGGGAGGCGGCGTCGCGGTCCCGGTAGAGCCAGTAGCGGTAGCCCAGGTAGTTGGTCGCGATCGCGATCACCGTCGCGACGATGTTCGACCGCACCGAGGCCAGGCCCATGCCGTTGAGGCAGACCCAGAACACGGCGAAGTTGACCACCACGCCGCTCAGGCCGACGATGCCGAACTTCACCACTTCGCCCTTGAGCCCACGCAGCTTCTGCGCGAGTGAGGGTTCCGAAGCCGCGTTCGTCGCCATACCGGAGTGCCTCCATGTGCCTGCTGGTCGAAAGGGCCGGTCGCGGTCGCGCGGCCGCCCCTTGAGCCCTGCGTGCACGCACATGATCGGACCGCGCAGACCAGGACCTAGCCGTCCAGGCTACCCGCTTCCATCGAACGGCTCAGCCCCCAGGGCGCCAGGTTGACATCTACGCGCGTCCGCTCCAGCGGCCCCACCTGCGGCTCCACCGCCCCCGACCGGCCCGGATATCCTGGGCCGCGTGACTTCCCCGGGCAATGTGAATTTTCCAGTGGTGGGCATGATCGGTGGCGGGCAGCTGGCCCGCATGGCACACCAGGCGGGCATCCCGCTCGGGGTCAGGTTCAAACTCCTCGCCGACACGCCCCAGGACTCCGCCGCACAGGTGGTCTCCGACGTCGTCCTCGGTGACTACCGCGACCTCGACACCCTGCGCGCCTTCGCCGCCGGCTGCGACGTGATCACCTTCGACCACGAACACGTCCCCACCGAGCACCTGCGGGCCCTGGAGGCCGACGGCATCGCCGTCCGCCCCGGCCCGGAGGCGCTGGTCAACGCCCAGGACAAGGGCGTGATGCGGGCCAAGCTGGACTCCATCGACGTGCCCTGCCCCCGGCACCGGCTCGTCGCCGACCCGGCCGACGTGACCGCCTTCGCGAACGAGGGCACCGGCTACCCGGTCGTCCTGAAGACCGTCCGCGGCGGCTACGACGGCAAGGGCGTCTGGGTCGTCGACGACGAGGAGCAGGCGCACGCCCCGTTCCTGGCCGGCGTCGCGGTGCTGGCCGAGGAGAAGGTCGACTTCGTCCGCGAGCTGGCCGCCAACGTCGTCCGCTCGCCCAGCGGCCAGGCCGTCGCCTACCCGGTGGTGGAGAGCGTCCAGGAGAACGGCGTCTGCGCCGAGGTCACCGCCCCCGCGCCGGACCTCGACCCGGCCCTGTCCGACGAGGCCCAGCAGCTCGCCCTGCGGATCGCCGGGGACCTCGGCATCGTCGGCCACCTCGCCGTCGAGCTGTTCCAGACCCGCGACGGCCGCATCCTCGTCAACGAGCTGGCCATGCGCCCGCACAACTCCGGGCACTGGACCCAGGACGGCGCCGTCACCTCGCAGTTCGAGAACCACCTGCGGGCCGTCCTCGACCTCCCGCTGGGCGACCCCCGCCCGCGCGCCAGGTGGACCGTCATGGTCAACGTCCTCGGCGGCGACTACCCGGACATGTACCACCCCTTCCTGCACTGCATGGCCCGCGACCCCGGGCTGCGGATCCACATGTACGGGAAGGACGTGAAGCCCGGCCGCAAGGTCGGCCACGTCAACGTCTTCGGGGACGACCTCGAAGACGTCCGCGAGCGCGCCCGCCACGCGGCCGCCTACCTGCGAGGAACGATCACCGAATGACCAACCCCCTCATCGGCATCGTGATGGGCTCGGACTCCGACTGGCCGGTCATGGAGGCCGCCGCCCAGGCCCTGGACGAGTTCGAGGTCCCGTACGAGGTGGACGTCGTCTCCGCCCACCGGATGCCCCGCGAGATGGTCGCGTACGGCGAGCAGGCCCACGGGCGCGGCCTGAAGGCGATCATCGCGGGCGCCGGCGGCGCGGCCCACCTGCCGGGCATGCTCGCCTCGGTCACCCCGCTGCCCGTCATCGGCGTGCCGGTGCCGCTGCGGTACCTGGACGGCATGGACAGCCTGCTGTCGATCGTCCAGATGCCGGCCGGCGTGCCGGTGGCGACCGTCTCGGTGGCCGGCGCGCGCAACGCCGGCCTGCTCGCGGTGCGGATGCTCGCCGCCTTCGACCCCGAGCTCACCGAGAAGATGACCGACTTCCAGGCCGAGCTGAACAACCAGGCCACCGAGAAGGGCCGGAAGCTGCGCGCCAAGGTGGCCGGTTCCGCGTCCTTCGGCTTCGGCAAGTAGTTCGGCCACCCGCGGGCGTGGGGTAGAACAGCACGCATGACCGCTGACCTGGACTCCCCCACCCCGCTGGACCGCGCCCGCGCCCTGCTGCGCACCGCCCCCGTGGTGGACGGCCACAACGACCTCCCCTGGGCGATGCGCGAGCAGGCCGGGTACGACCTCGGCGCGCTCGACCTCGCCGCCGACCAGAGCGACCGGCTGCACACCGACCTCGCCCGCCTCGCGGAGGGCGGCGTCGGCGCCCAGTTCTGGTCCGTCTACGTCCCCTCCTCGCTGGCCGGCGACCACGCCGTGAGCGCCACCCTGGAGCAGATCGACTTCGTCCACGCCCTGGTGGAGCGCTACCCGGACCGGCTGCGCCTGGCCCGTACCGCCGCCGACATGGAGGCCGCCCGCGCCGAGGGCCGGATCGCCTCCCTGATGGGCGCCGAGGGCGGCCACTCCATCGACTGCTCGCTGGCCACCCTGCGCGCCCTGTACGAGCTGGGCGTCCGGTACCTGACGCTCACCCACAACGACAACGTGCCGTGGGCGGACTCCGCGACCGACAAGCCGGCGGCCGGCGGGCTGACCCGGTTCGGCGAGGAGGTCGTCCGGGAGATGAACCGGCTCGGCATGCTGGTCGACCTCTCGCACGTCTCCGCCGACACCATGCGCGACGCCCTGCGGGTGAGCGAGGCGCCGGTGGTGTTCTCCCACTCCTCCTCGCGCGCGGTCTGCGACCACCCGCGCAACATCCCGGACGACGTGCTCGCACAGCTGCCCGCCAACGGCGGCGTGGCGATGGCGACCTTCGTGCCGAAGTTCATCCTGCCCGCCGCCATCGAGTGGACCGTCGCCGCGGACGGGAACATGCGCGCCCACGGCTTCCACCCGCTGGACACCACCCCGCCGGCCATGGAGCGCCAGCGCGCCTTCGAGGCCGCCAACCCGCGCCCGATCGCCACCCCGGCCACCGTCGCCGACCACCTCGACCACATGCGCGAGGTGGCCGGCATCGACCACATCGGCATCGGCGGCGACTTCGACGGCACCGCCTTCCTGCCGGACGGCCTGGACTCGGTGGCCGGCTACCCCAACCTGGTCGCCGAACTCCTCGGCCGCCACTGGTCGGAGGCCGACCTGGCCAAGCTCACCTGGCACAACGCCGTCCGCGTCCTGCGCGACGCCGAGTCGGCGGCCGCCGGGCTGCGGGCGGGCCGCCGCCCGTCCATCGCCACCATCGCGCAGCTGGACGGCCCCTCGGCCTAGACGGACAGGCCCTAACCGAGGCGCGGGATCTCGATGGCCGGGCACCTGTCCATCACCATGGCCAGCCCGGCCTCCCGGGTCCGCCCGTAGGCGGCCTCGTCCACCACGCCCAGCTGGAACCAGACCGCCTTCGCCCCGGCGGCGACCGCCTGGTCGGCCACCTCCCCGGCCAGCGCGCTGTTCACGAACACGTCCACCACGTCGACTGGGAACGGGATCTCGGCGAGCGAGGCGTAGCCCCGCTCGCCGAGGACCGTCTCGGCCTTCGGGTGCACGGGCACGATCCGCTTGCCGTACTCCTGGAGAACCCGGGCCACCCCGTACGCGGCCCGGGCGGTGTTGGTGGACAGGCCCACCACCGCCCAGGTGTCACCGGTGCGGGTGAGGATCTCGCGGACCGCCGCGTCGTCGCCGTAGCTCGTCATGCCGGTGGGAACGCCGGGCGGCGGTGCGGGATTCCTGCCCGGTCAGCTCGGGCGGCCCAGGGCGCGGTAGGTCCAGCCGGCGGCGCGCCAGGCCTCGGCGTCCAGGACGTTGCGGCCGTCGAGGAGGCGGCGCTCGGCGACCACGGCGCCGAGGACGGCCGGGTCCAGCTCGCGGAACTCGGACCACTCGGTGAGGTGGAGGACGACGTGGGCGCCCTCGGCTGCCTCCAGGGCGGAGTGGGCGTAGGCGAGGGAGGGGAACATCTTGCGGGCGTTGTCCACGGCCTTGGGGTCGTAGACGGTGACCTGGGCGCCCTGGAGCTGGATCTGGGCGGCCACGTTGAGGGCGGGGGAGTCCCGGATGTCGTCCGAGTTGGGCTTGAAGGCGGCGCCGAGGACGGCGACCCGGCGGCCCAGGAAGCCGCCGCCGCACTGCTCGCGGGCCAGCTCGACCATCCGGGAGCGGCGCCGCATGTTGATCGAGTCGACCTCGCGCAGGAAGGTCAGCGCCTGGTCGGCGCCGAGCTCGCCGGCCCGGGCCATGAACGCGCGGATGTCCTTGGGCAGGCAGCCGCCGCCGAAGCCGAGGCCGGAGTTGAGGAACTTGCCGCCGATCCGCTCGTCGTAGGCGAGCGCCTTGCTGAGCTGGGTGACGTCCGCGCCGGCCGCCTCGCAGACCTCGGCCATCGCGTTGATGAAGGAGATCTTGGTGGCCAGGAAGGAGTTGGCGGCCGCCTTGACCAGTTCGGCGGTCGCGTAGTCGGTGACCATGAACGGCACCCCGGCCGCGATCGGCTCCGCGTACACCTCGCGCAGCAGCCGCTCGGCCCGCTCGCTGTGGGCGCCGACCACGATCCGGTCCGGCCGCAGGGTGTCCCGCACGGCGAAGCCCTCGCGCAGGAACTCCGGGTTCCAGGCGAGTTCGGCGCCCTCGCCGACCGGCGCCAGCGCGGCCAGCCGTTCGGCCAGCCGGGCCGCCGAGCCGACCGGGACGGTCGACTTGCCGACCACCAGGGCGGGGCGGGTCAGGTGCGGCGCGAGCTCGTCCAGCGCGGTGTCGACGTACGACATGTCGGCGGCGAACTCGCCCTTGCGCTGCGGGGTGTTGACGCAGATGAAGTGCACGTCGCCGAACTCGGCGGCCTCCCGGGCGGAGGTGGTGAAGCGCAGCCGTCCGGTCGAACCCTCGTGCCCTGCCACGTGCTTGAGCAGCAGTTCGGACAGCCCGGGCTCGTACATCGGGACCCGCCCTGCGGTCAGCATGGCGATCTTGTCCGGGTCGATGTCCAGGCCCAGCACCTCGAAGCCGAACTCGGCCATCGCGGCGGCGTGCGTGGCGCCGAGGTAGCCGGTGCCGATCACGGAGATGCGGAGGGTCACGGGTTCTCCTTGGATGCGGACGCGACCAGTACGGATGCCCTGATGCTATCCGCCCGCCGGGGGCGCCCCGGGATCACCTGCACGCCGGAGGGGCCGTCCCGCCGGTCGCCCCCGGGGCGCGGACATGAACGACCGGGCGGCCGCTGGACGCTAGGCAGCCGCAGGTCGGCGCCCTAGGATCTCTACTGAACGGTAGTTAACCGCGGATTCGACTCGCACCGGGCGTCGATCGGACCTCGATCGGGCCTCGCCCGGGCATCGGTCACTGAACGACGAGGCAGGCATCATGGCGGGCAGCGCAGGGGCGGCTGACTTCGATCTCTTCCGGATCTCCGAGGAGCACGGGATGCTCCGTGAGGCGGTGCGTTCGCTGGCCGAGGCGAAGATCGCTCCGTTCGCGGCGGAGGTGGACGAGCAGGGGCGGTTCCCGCAGGAGGCGTTGGACGCGTTGCGGGGGAACGACCTGCACGCGGTGCACGTGCCGGAGGAGTACGGCGGTGCGGGGGCGGACGCGCTGGCGACGGTGATCGTGATCGAGGAGGTGGCGCGGGTGTGCGCGTCGTCCTCGTTGATCCCGGCGGTGAACAAGCTGGGGTCGCTGCCGGTGCAGCTGTCGGGTTCGGAGGAGTTGAAGGCGAGGTACCTGGGGGCGCTGGCGCGGGGCGAGGGGATGTTCTCGTACTGCCTGTCGGAGCCGGAGGCGGGTTCGGACGCGGCGGGGATGAAGACCCGGGCGGTGCGGGACGGGGACTTCTGGGTGCTGAACGGTGTGAAGCGCTGGATCACCAACGCGGGGGTGTCCGAGTTCTACACGGTGATGGCGGTGACGGATCCGGA
>NZ_JBSFKI010000039.1:0-93293 GCF_053598475.1 Kitasatospora sp. NPDC001119 | reverse complement strand
AGGCCGCCGCGCAGGTCCGCCGCGACGGCGACCGCGGTCGGGCCGATCCCGGCCAGGCCGACCTGGGCGGCTGTCGTGCTAGCCGCGACGACGGGTGCGGCGTGTCGCGAGCGTCAGGCCGCCGCCCAGGAGCAGGAGGCTCCCGGCCAGCTCTGCGAGCCGGGTGTCGGTGCCGGTGCCGGTGTTCGGCAGGTGCCCGTGCGCCTCCTTCGTGGTCACCGTGATGGTGGACGGCGGGGAGGTGACCGGCGGGCCGGACGGCGGAGTGCCCGTCGCCGTCGCCGTGTTGGTGACCTTCCCTCGGTCGATGTCCGCCTGGGTGACCGTGTAGGCGGCCGTGCAGGTGACCGACGCACCCGGGGCGAGCGAGGCCGCACCCGCCGGGCAGGTCACCACCGGCGGCGACCCGGCGCCCGAGAACGCCGTCTCGTTCACGGTCACGTCCGTCAGCGTCACGTTCCCGGTGTTCCTCACCAGGTACGTGTAGTCGACCGTCTGTCCGACCGCCGAAACCGTCGTCGGGGACGCCGACTTCGCGATGGTGAGCGCCGGCTCAGGGGTATTCGGGACGGTGGTCGAGGACGGCGGGGAGGTGACCGGCGGGCCGGACGGCGGAGTACCGGTCGCCGTCGCGGTGTTGGTGATGCTGCCCGCGTTGAGGTCCGCCTGCGTCACGGTGTACTCGGCCGTGCAGGTGACCGACGCACCGGGGGCGAGCGAGGCCGCAGCGGGCGGGCAGGAGACCACCGGCGGCGACCCGGCACCCGAGAACGCCGTCTCGTTCACCGTCACGTCCGTCAGCGTCACGTTCCCGGTGTTCGTCACCAGGTACGCGTAGCGCAGCACCTGGCCCACCCCGGTCAGCGCCGTCGCGTCCACCGACTTGACGATGGTGAGCGCCGGTGCGGGCGTGACCGTGACGGTCACGGTGGACGGCGGGGAGGTGACCGGCGGGCCGGACGGCGGAGTACCCGTCGCCGTCGCCGTGTCGGTGATCTTGCCGCTCTGCAGGTCGCTCTGGGTGACCGTGTAGCTCGCCGTGCAGGTGACCGACGTGCCAGGAGCGAGCGAGGCCGCAGCAGGCGGGCAGGTCACCACCGGCGGCGTCCCGGAACCGGAGAACGCCGTCTCGTTCACGGTGACGTTCGTCAGCGTCACGTTCCCGGTGTTCGTCACCAGGAAGCTGTAGTCCACGACCTGCCCGACCGCCGAAACCGTCGTCGGCGACGCCGACTTCACGATCGTGAGGGCCGGCTCAGGGGTGTTCGGGACGCTGGTCGAGGACGGCGGGGAGGTGACCGGCGGGCCGGACGGCGGAGTACCCGTCGCCGTCGCGGTGTTGGTGATCTTCCCTCGGTCGATGTCCGCCTGGGTGACCGTGTAGCTCGCCGTGCAGGTGACCGACGCGCCGGGGGCGAGCGAGGCCGCAGCAGGCGGGCAGCTCACCACCGGCGGCGTCCCGGAACCGGAGAACGCCGTCTCGTTCACCGTGACATTCGTCAGCGTCACGTTCCCGGTGTTCGTCACCAGGTACATGTAGTGCAGCACCTGGCCCGCCGCCGTCAGATCCGTCGCGTCGACCGACTTGACGATGGTGAGGGCCGGGTTGGCGGTGGCCGTGACGGTCGCGTTGGACGGCGGGGAGGTGACCGGCGGGCCGGACGGCGGCGTACCCGTCGCCGTCGCCGTGTTGGTGATGCTGCCCGCGTTGAGGTCCGCCTGGGTGACCGTGTAGCTCGCCGTGCAGGTGACCGACGCGCCGGGGGCGAGCGAGGCCGCACCCGGCGGACAGGCCGCCACAAGCGGCCCCCCGGAACCGGAGAACGCCGTCTCGTTCACCGTCACGTCCGTCAGCGTCACGTTCCCGGTGTTCGTCACCAGGAAGCTGTAGTCCACGACCTGACCGACCGCCGAAACCGTCGTCGGCGACGCCGACTTCACGATGGTGAGCGCGGGCGTCACCGGGACCGGGGTGTTCGTGAAGGTGCAGAGCACCATCGGGCTGTTCTTGTCCTCCACCGTCGCCGGGAACGGCAGGTTGAAGGTGGTCACCCCGCTGCCCGAGGTGATCGGGGCGTTGCCGTTGGCCGTGTCGACGCAGTCGTAGGTGGTGGTGTAGTCGGAGAGGCTTCCGGAGGCCGCCGTCTCGGTGAGGGTGTAGGTGGTGCCGGACAGCGCGATGACCGGGCCGGCCGGGGGCGACTGTACGCCCGTGCTGGTGCCGGTCGTGGTGGCGGTGTTGCCCTGAGTGACGCCACCTCCGGTGATCTCCAGGGTGAACTGGTCGTTGGACGTGGTCGACTCGGCGAACCGGCCGACGATGTCCTTCTGCAGGGTCAGGGTCGGGTTGGTGGAGCAGGCGCCGAGGTCCACGGAGAGGAAGGCGTTGTTGGTGTACGGCGTGGGACCGGCCGTGACCGCGCCGGTGTTCGGGTTGAGCCGCTCCAGGTAGGTGGTGGTCCCCGAGGTGAACTCGATGTAGAGGTTGCCGACGTTGTCGAAGGCCGCCCCGTTGAAGGACCTGTCCGTCGGGTTGTCCAGGGTGCTCAGCGTCGTGCTGGTCAGCGGCACACCGGTGGCCGACCCCGTGGTGGGGATCGGTGCGGAGACCCGGCCGATGGCGGCGTCGGTCCCGACGGAGGAGAGGATGTAGAGGTTGCCGCCCGCGTCGAAGGTGATGTCGCCGTTGGGGCCGGAGGTGCCGGTGACCGGCAGGTCGAACGTGCCGATCACGCCGGGGATCGCGGTGTTGGTGGTGGTGTTGAACCCGTAGAGGGTGGCCACGCCGGGCGTGGTCGCGGTACCGGGCTCGAAGCTGGCGTAGTAGTAGATGCCGTTGACCGGGTTCACCGCGCCGGCGACGAAGGAGTCGCTGGTGGGACCGGCGGATCCGGTGTAGACGGTCCAGGCGCCGGTGGCCGCGTTGTAGCCGTACACGTTCACGGACCCGCTGACGGCCGGCGTCTGGTCGACCACGTAGGCGGCGGTGCCGCCGTCCGTGATGCCGAGGGCGTTCGTGAAGCCGGACCCGGCGGGGAGCGTGCTCACCGTCGTGGCGGTCACGTTGGCGCCGCCGACGGTGCCGGAGGCCAGGGCCAGCAGGGTGCCCGTACCGGCGCCCGAGGAGCCGCGCTGGACGGCGTAGATCGTGTTGCCGCTGCAGTCCAAGGGGGGGCCGGGTGCCCGGGGCGCGTGGCCGGCCGGGGCCGTGCCCGACGGGGGGACGCTCTCAGCGGACGATGCGGCCGGCGCGGCCAGCGGGGACGCTGGGGCGCTCACGGCGGACGGCGACGGGGACGGGGCCTGCGAGGCGTTGCCCTGGACGGGGGCGGCCTTCGCCGAGGCGGCGTCCGGGGCGTGCCACTCCAACACCACGAGGCCGTTGCCGCCGTCACGTCCGTCCCGGTCGCCGGGCTTCACCGAGGCGGCGGGGTGAGCGGTACCGCCGAAGCCGGCCCCGGCGACGTACTGGCGCTCGGTCAGGTGCGACGCCAGGCCCGCCGGAACGTCGCCGCCCCCGGAGCCGACGGCCGCGCCGCCCGCGCTCGGGGAGGTACCGCCGTCGGCCGCCAGCAGGGTGCGGGCCGAGGCGTGCGGCTCGTCGGCCAGGACGCTGGAGGCGCCGCCGCCGAGGGCCGTCCGGGCCGCCGGGGAGCTCGGGTCCTCGGAGTGCGCCCGCCCGCCCTGGCCGGGCACCACCGTCAGCCGCTGCCCCGGCGTCACGTCCAGCAGTGCGGTCGCGAAGGCGCCGGCGGCCCCCGGTCGGCTCCGGTGGTCGGCGCCGGCCGTTCCCGCGGGGCTGTCGGCTTCGGCGGCCGCGCCCGCGCCCCAGGCCTTCGCCCGGACGGAGGTGACACCGGGGGGAACGGTGAAGTCCTGGCCGCCACCGGTGTGGGTGAAGGCGAGGCAGTCGGTGTAGCCCGGGTCGGGCGGGCAGGCCTGGGCGGCGTGCGCGGCGGGGGCGGCCATCAGCGGGACGAGCGACAGCGGTGCCAGCGTCAGCACCGCTGCCAGCGCTCCGGACCAGCCGCGCCGCTTCGCCGCGGCACGGTTCGACGGACGAGCCGGGACGGTACTGCCCCGCACCCCGAAGGCCGGGACCAGGCCCCGGCGACGTCTGACTTTGGGCATCGAGGACTCTCCAGGGTGTGCACAGGACTCTGGATGACGGAGTGAACACGCCATTGGGCGACGGGACGACTATGCCGTCTCCACCATCCGGGTCGGTCCGGCACGCTGGGGAGGTCATCCCGGCGGCCCACACGAACGGTCCGACCACCGCGCTCGACACCCGTCGCGCGCCCCCTGCACCGGGTTCGACCGACCGTGACGACCTCGACCCGGGCCAGTGCCACGTCTGTTGACGCATCGTCATATGAACTAACCGCGTGGAGCGGAGTCGGCCCACTCCCGCGCCGGCGAGGGCGGTCCGGCCGGTGAGCGCCGCTGGACGCGGCGAGGCCGGTGCCGTCCGGGAGCGGCGGCTCCCGGACGGCACCGGCCTCACGGTGCGGGAAGGGCTACCAACGGCGGCGCGGCGCCGGTGGGTTGAGCTTGGCGGCGAGCGCCGAGAGGAAGGTCGGGAGCTTGTCGACCATGGCCTTGGGGACCGGGGTGGTCTCGACGCTGCCGGTTCGCACGTCCTCGACGAGCAGCGTGTACGTGCCGTTCTCCTCGACGAGTTCGGCGGCGAAGAGCAGTGTCCTGGTGGAGGTTTCCATCGGGGTTCCTAGGCTTGGGTGTCGTTGAGCCAGGCGGTCCACGCCGCGGTGGCCCGCTGCTCGTCGGCGTCCTCGGCGAACAGGTGGTGGCCGAGCCAGATCGGCACGTTCCAGGTGCTGCCGTTGAAGAACCGGTAGAGCGCGTCCGGGCCGCGCAGGCCGACGAAGTCGGGGCTGAGCCAGTCCACGACCACCTCCTCCGGGCCGCCGTCCGCACCGGGGACGTCGATCCGCAGGCGGTCGCCGACGGCCGCGTCGGCGGCGAGGCCGAGGCGCAGGCGCAGGGCGGCGAAGTCGGCCGGGTCGGCGGTGGGTTCGGGGCGCGGGGCCCTGACGTAGACGGCGGGGCGGCCGGCGAAGTGCCGCAGGTACTCGGCGAGGCCGTGCTGGTAGAAGTCGACGTGCTTCTCGGCCGCGTCCGACTTGGCGTCCCACATCCAGGCCTCGTCGACGACGCCCGTGTGCACCCAGTGGATGCCCATCCGCAGGTGGCTCGTTCCGCCGTCGGCGGGCTCGATGTGGTAGCTGAGCGTGTTGGAGAACCCGCCGTCCTGGGTCGCCCGGACGGCGAACCGCCGCGGCGGCTCCCACGCCACGACGGTGGAGTCGCCCCGGCTGGCCTTCCCGCCGACGCGCGGCTCGACCTCCATCGGATACAGCCAGCCGAGGTTGCCGGCGCCGGTGGCGACCGCGTCCCAGACCTGTTCGGGCGTGGCGGGCAGGTCCTGTTCCCGGCGGACCTCGAACTCTCGGGCCATGGTCGGTACTCCTTCGTCGTCGTTCATGGTCAGTGGTCGTCGTTCATGGTCAGTAGGTGACCGGGAGGGCGCTCAGCCGCCGTTGCAGCGGGTTGGGCCGCCAGTCCAGCGCCGCCTCGTCGGCCAGCCGCAGTTCGGGCAGCCGACGCACCAGCGTGCCGATCGCCACCTCGGCCTGGAGCTTGGCCAGCGGGCCGCCGAGGCAGAAGTGCGGGCCGTGGCCGAAGGTCAGGTGCCGGTTGCCGGGGCGGGTCAGGTCGAGCCGGTCGGGGTCCTCGAAGCGGTCCGGGTCACGGTTGGCCGCGGCGAGGAACAGGTACGCCAGGTCCCCCTCCCGCAGTGTCCGTCCGCCGATCTCCAGGTCCTCCGCGACGACCCGGACGATCGCCTGGGTCACCGTGTCGTAGCGGGCGAGCTCCTCGACGGCGCCGCGGATCAGCCCCGGATCCGCCCGCAGCCGGGCCAGTTGGTCCGGGTGGCGCAGCAGGGCGAGGACGCCGTTGTTGATCAGGTTGGCGGTGGTCTCGTCGCCGGCGGTGATCAGGACGAAGCAGGTGGACAGCAGTTCGGAGTCGGTGAGCCGCTCGTCCTGCGCCTGGGTGGCGACCAGGGCGCTGATCAGGTCGTCGCCCGGCGCGCGCCGGCGCTGCCGGATGAGCCCGGACAGGTACTCCTCGTACTGGTCGATCGCCGCCTCGGACTTGTCGATGTCCTCGGTGAGCCGGCCGAAGCGGCGGAACCAGCCCTTGACCCGCGGCCGGTCCTCCTCCGGGATGCCGAAGAGCTCGCAGACGACGGACATCGGCAGCGGGGCGGCGACGGCCTCGATCAGGTCCATGCTCCGCCCGGCCGCGACCGCCTCGTCGACGAGCCGGTCGACGATCCGCTGGACGCCGTCGCGCAGCGCTTCGACCCGGCGGGCGGTGAAGGCCCGGTTGGCCAGCTTGCGCAGCCGGCTGTGGTCCGGCGGATCGGTGTTGGTCATCACCCGGCCGAGCCGGTCGGTGAGCCGGCTCAGGGCCTTCAGGTCGCCGCCGAGCGCGCTGTAGGCCCGCGTCATCCGGTCGCGGTCGTTGGACAGCCGCAGGTCGCCCAGGGCCGCCTCGATGTCGGCGTACCGGGTGAGGTACCAGATGCCCTGGTCGCTGCGGTGGACGGGGCTCTCCCGCCGCATGCGGGCGTAGAGGGGGTACGGGTCCCGCCGGGCCTCGGGGGTGAGCAGGTCCGCGGCGAAGTCGTGGGCCGGGGCGAGGCCCGCCGCGGGGCGGGCCTCGTCCGTGGTGTCGGTCGGGTTCACTACGGGCCGCGCTACTTCCGGGTGTCCATGGCGTCGGCGAGGCTCCTGGGCCGCATGTCGGTCCAGGACTTCTCGACGTACTCCAGGCAGGCGGCGTTGGTGTCGGGGCCGTGGACGACGGTCCAGCCCTCGGGGACGTCCGCGAACTGGGGCCAGAGCGAGTGCTGGTTCTCCTCGTTGACGAGCACGAGGAAGGTGCCGTCCTGGTCGTCGAAGGGGTTGGTCATGGGTCAGTCCTCCTGGTGGGAAAGGGTGGTGGTGCCGTCGGTGTCACCGACGGCCTCGGTGATCCTCGCGGCCAGGACCGGTCCGATCTGGGCCAGCGAGCCGGCCTGGGTCATCCGGTCGTGCCGGGTGGTGATCTCGTGGGACTCGATCCGGCCGGTGACGTAGGGGCGCCAGGTCTCGGGCCCGGCGTTGTCCTCGGCGCGGTCGATCGTGGAGTTGAACAGCAGCAGGTCTCCGTCGAAGTCGCCGGGGACGAAGTCGACCGCCAGCTTCGAGTTGTTGATCATGATCTCGACGATCACCTCGACCTGCCGCTCGGTCAGGCCGGCCAGCGCGCTGCCCCGCCGGTTCAGCACCTCGGCGACCTCGGCGTAGGTGATCTCCCGGTCGCCCAGCTCGTCCGGGTCGACGTCGAGCACGCCGACGAGCACGTCCCGCACGGTGGGCACCGGAGCCACCTCGAACCGCACCTCCTTCACCGGGTAGGCGTCGAGGATCGCCAGCAGTGCGGTCCGTTCGCCGCGCGACTGCAGCTCGCAGGCGAGCGCGTGGGCGATCAGCCCGCCGGCGGACCAGCCGAGGAGCAGGTACGGGCCCTCCGGCTGGATCTTCTGGATCTGGTCGGCGTAGTCCGCCGCCATCTCCTCGTAGGAGGCCGGCAGGGGTTCGGGCCGGCCGAGGCCGCGCGCCTGGATGGCGTAGACCGGGTGCTGCGGGCCGAGGTGGTTCAGCAGGCCGCTGTACGACCAGCTGATGCCGCCGCCGGGGTGGACGCAGAACAGCGGCGTCCCGGTCCCGGTCGAGCGCAGCGGCAGCACCACGTCCAACGCGTCCTCGGGGTCGTCCATGAGCAGGCGCTCGGTGAGACCGGCCACGGTCGGCGCCTCGAACAGCATCCGCAGGCCCAACTCCAGGCCGAGGGTCTCGCGGACCCGGGAGGCCAGCCGGGCGGCCAGCAGCGAGTGCCCGCCCAGGTCGAAGAAGTTGTCGTCGATGCCCACCTGCTCCCGGCCGAGCACCTCGGCGACGAGGCCGCACAGCAGCTGCTCCTGCGGCGTCCGGGGGCCGCGCCCGGCGGTCGAGGACCCGTACTCGGGGGCGGGCAGGGCGGCCCGGTCGAGCTTGCCGTTGGCGGTCAGCGGCAGCGCGTCCACGGTGACGAACGCCGCCGGCACCATGTAGTCGGGCAGGTCGCGGCGCAGCCGGCCGGACAGCTCGCCCGCCTCGGGCGCCCCCTCCGGGGCGGGCACCAGGTAGGCGACCAGCCGCTTGTCGCCCGGCCGGTCCTCGCGGGCGACGACGGCCGCCTGGGCGACGCCCGGGCAGCCCGCCAGGACGGCCTCGATCTCGCCGGGCTCGATCCGCAGGCCGCGCAGCTTGACCTGGTGGTCGGCGCGTCCGGCGAAGTCCAGCGTGCCGTCGGTCCGCCAGGAGGCGAGGTCGCCGGTGCGGTACATCCGGCTGCCGGACGGCCCGTACGGGTCGGCGGTGAAGCGCTCCGCCGTCAGGCCGGCCCGTCCGAGGTAGCCGCGGGCCACGCCCGTCCCCGCGAGGTACAGCTCGCCGACCATGCCGGTCGGCACCGGGCGCAGCCGCTCGTCGAGCACGTAGGCGCGCATGTTCGCCATCGGCCGGCCGATCGGCACGGTCGCGGCGTGTTCGGGGAGGTCGTCCACCGGGTGCCGGGTGGCCAGGGTGGTGGCCTCGGTGGGCCCGTAGCCGTTGACCACCTCGATGCCGGGGCAGGCCTCCCGCACCCGGGCGACGGCGGCCGGGGAGACCACGTCGCCGCCGGTCCACACCTCGCGGACCCCGGCGAGCAGGCCCGGGCGCTCCTCGGCGACCAGGCGGAACAGTCCGGCCGTGAGCCACAGTCCGGTCACCCCGTGCGCGGTGATCGTGTGCTGGAGCAGGTCGAGGTCGAGCTGCTCCGGCGGCGCGACCACGACCCGGCCGCCGTTGAGCAGCGGCACCCACAGCTCGTAGGTGGAGAGGTCGAAGGCCGTCGGGGAGTGCATCAGCACCCGCGCGTGTCCGCCGCCCCGCCATTCGGGGGTGAGCGCGAGGCCCACCACGTCGCGGTGGGTGACGGCCACGCCCTTCGGCCGGCCGGTCGAGCCGGAGGTGTACATGATGTACGCCAACTGCTCCGGCGCACAGGGGACTTCGACGTCGGACGGATCGGCGGCCGCGGACCGCTCCAGTGCGGTGAGCACCTCCCGGGTGAGCACCAGGGCGGCCTCGCTCTCCCGCAGGATCAGGTCGACCCGGGAGGAGGGGAAGCGCGGGTCGAGCGGCACGTAGGCGCCGCCGGCCTTGATGATCGCCAGGATCGCCACGACCAGCTCCGCCGAGCGGTCCAGCATGACCGCGACCGGCGTCTCCGGCCGTACGCCCTGGCGGATCAGCGCCCGCGCCAGGCGGCCGGCCCGCTGGTCGAGCTGCGCGTAGGTCAGCTCGGTGCCGCCCGCGACGACCGCGACCGCCTCCGGGGTGGCCCGCACCTGGCGGGCGAACAGCTCCGGCACCGCGGCCTCCGGCAGCTCGGCCGCGACACCGGTGGACCCGGCGAGCAGTCGGCGGCGCTCCTCGGCGGGCATGATGTCGATCCGGCTGATCGGCCGGTCCGGATCGGCGACCGCCGCGCGCAGCAGCCGGGCCAGGCGCTCGAACAGCAGCTCCACGGTGGGCGCGTCGAACAGGTCGGTGGCGTACTCCACCGCGCCGACCAGGCCGTCGGGGGCGCCGTCCGGGCCGAACCGCTCGGCCAGGCTGAAGGTCAGGTCGACCCGGGAGGTGCCGGTCGGCGCCGCCAGGTGGCCGGTCTCCAGCCCCGGCAGCGCGAACTCGCCGACCGGCGCGTTCTGCAGGGCCAGCATGATCTGGAACAGCGGGTGGTGGGCCAGCGACCGCGCGGGGTTGACCACCTCGACCAGGTACTCGAACGGCACGTCCTGGTGGTCGTACGCGCCGAGCGCCTTCTGCCGGACCCGGCCGAGCAGTTCGGCGAAGGACGGGTCGCCGCCGGTGTCGGTGCGCAGCACCAGGGTGTTGACGAAGAACCCCACCAGCTCGTCCAGCGCCTGGTCGGTCCGGCCGGCGATCGGGCTGCCGACCGGGATGTCGGTGCCGGCGCCGAGCCGGGTGAGCAGGGCCGCGAGTCCGGCCTGGAGCACCATGAACATGCTGGCGCCGCGCGCGGCGGCCAGGTCCCGCAGGGCCTGGTGCAGTTCGGCGTCGAGCCGGACCGCGACCCCGTCGCCGCGTTGGGAGGCCACCGGCGGCCGCGGCCGGTCGGCGGGCAGCTGAAGTTGCTGCGGGACGCCGGCCAGCTCCTCCTTCCAGTAGGCCAGTTGCCGGGCGAACAGGCTGTCCGGGTCGGCGGCGTCGCCGAGCAGGTCGCGCTGCCAGGCGCTGTAGTCGGCGTACTGCACCGGCAGCGGGGACCACCGCGGGGCCTCACCGCGGCAGCGGGCCGCGTAGGCCGCGGCGAGGTCACCGGAGAGCGGGCCCATCGACCAGCCGTCGGCGGCGATGTGGTGCACCACGACCAGCAGGGCGTGCCGATCGGGGGCGAGCGCGTACAGCTCCGCCCGGACCGGCGGCTCCGCGGCCAGGTCGAAGCCGCACCCGGCCGTCTCCGCCAGGCGCCCGGCCAGGGCGCTCTCGTCGATCTCCACCACCGGCAGTGCGGGGCGCGCCTGCTCGGCGCTCAGCACGACCTGGTACGGCACGCCGTCCGTCTCGCGGAACACCGTCCGCAGGCTCTCGTGCCGGGCGACCACGTCCGCGAGCGCGGCGTGCAGCGCCGGGCGGTCCAGCTCGCCGGTCAGGCTGAGCGCGAGCGGCATGTTGTAGGTGGCGCTCGGCCCGTCCATCCGGTGCAGGAACCAGAGCCGGCGCTGGGCGAAGGAGAGCGGCACCCGGTCGGGGCGGGCCTGGGCGGTCAGCGCGGGCCGCGCCGCTCCGGAGCCGTCCAGGCGGGCGGCCAGCCCGGCCACGGTCGGGGTCTCGAACAGCGTCCGGACCTCCAGCTCCGCGCCGAGGGTCGCCCGGACCCGGGAGGCCAGTCGGGTCGCCAGCAGGGAGTGCCCGCCCAGGTCGAAGAAGCCGTCGTCGACGCCGACCGCGGGCAGGCCCAGCACCTCGGCGAACAGCTCGGCGAGGAGCTGCTCCTGCGGGGTGCGCGGCGCCCGTCCGACCGCGACCGGGCCGAGGTCGGGGGCGGGCAGAGCACGGCGGTCGAGCTTGCCGTTGGCCGTCAGGGGCAGCGCCTCCAGCGCCACGAACGCCGAGGGGACCAGGTAGTCGGGCAGCCGGTCCCGCAGCCAGTCGCGGAGTTCGCCCAGGAGGGCGCTGGTGCCCCGGTTTCCGGTCGGGCGGTTGGTCAGCGAGGACAGCGGCGCACCCGTGGCCCGGGCCGGCCGGTACGCCTCGACCGGGGAGCCGTGGAGCGCCCGGGGGTCGGTGAAGACGACGTCCACGGCGTCCGCCGCGGTGGCCGACCAGGTGACGGCCGTCGAGCGGCCGAACTCCGAGCCGAGGGCGTGGAAGTCCTCCGGGTCGGGCAGGTCGGCGTCCTCCGGGGCGTGCAGGCGTTCCAGCAGCTCGGCGAGCGAGCCGTCGCCGTCCTGCACCGCCCGGGCCAGTGCGGCCTCCCGCGCCACCCGGCTGTTCGGCACCCCGGTGATCCGCAGCGCTCCGAGGGGCGACTGGCCGAGCAGCTCGCGCAGTTCGGCCGGTCCGGCGACCTGCCGGCCCCAGGCCAGTTCGACGGACCGCTCCGGGGCCGCCGGGGTGACCGGCGGCTTGTGCAGCGTCACGTCGTAGCGGTAGCGGGTCAGCTCGTTGTGGTGGCGGCCGCGCTTGACCTCGACGACCGCCGTGCCGATGTCCGTACCGTGCTCCCGCAGGGCGGTGAAGAAGTCCGGGTCGACCAGGAGCTCCTTCTCCACCCGCAAGGCCTGCTCCACCGTGCGGCGCACCGACGTGAGGTCGGCGGCCTCGGCGGCCCGGTGGAGCTGGACGGCGGTGGCCAGCGGGCGCAGCAGCCGCAGGTTGCGGACGTCGCCGACGAAGAGCGCGCCGCCGGGGGCCAGCAGCCCCATCAGCTTCCCGATCACGTCGGCGAGGTAGTCGGCGGACGGGAAGTACTGCACCACCGAGTTGATCACGATGGTGTCGAACTCCCCGGCCGGGAGCCCGTCGGTGTCGTGCGCCGGGCGGGTCTGCAGGACGACCCGGCCGGCCAGCTCCTCCTGGCCGGCCACCTGGGCGGCCAGCGCGTCGATCGCGGTGGCGGAGAAGTCGGTCGCGAAGTACGTCTCGCAGTGCGGTGCGACCTGCGACAGGAGCAGGCCGGTGCCGACGCCGACCTCCAGCACCCGGCGGGGGCGCAGGGCCAGGATGCGGGCCACCGTGGCGTCCCGCCACTCCCGCATCTGCTCGACCGGAATCGGGCTGGCGTCGTAACTGCTGTTCCAGCCCACGAAGTTCTGGCCGAAGCCGGCGTCCTCGGGAACGATCGGCAGGGCGTCGTAGATATCCTGCCACTCGCCCACGTGGTCCGCTTCCAGGGCGCTGTCGCGGGCCTCCTCCTGGCGGGGGACGACGTAGCCGATGAGCCGGTCGTCCTGGGCGAGGACGGCGGCCCGGGCGACGGCGGGGTGCTCGGCCAGGGCCGTCTCGACCTCGCCGGGCTCGACCCGGAAGCCGCGCACCTTCACCTGCTCGTCGGCGCGGCCGACGTACTCCAACTGCTCGTCACCGAGCCAGCGGACCAGGTCGCCGGTGCGGTACATCCGCTCCCCCGGCTCGAACGGGCAGGCCACGAACCGGCCCGCCGTCAGGCCCGGCCGGTCCAGGTAACCCCGGGCCAGACCCGCACCGGTGACGTACAGTTCGCCGGGCACGCCGGGCGGCACCGGCCGCAGCCGGTCGTCCAGCACGTACACCCGGGCGTTGGCGATCGGCCGGCCGATCGGCGGCACGCCCGCTCCCGCCGTCAGCGGGTCGCTCATCGTCGCGCAGACCGTCGTCTCCGTCGGGCCGTACGCGTTGATCATCCGCCGGCCCGGCGCCCAGCGCGCGACCAGCTCCGGCGGGCAGGCCTCACCCGCCACCACCAGCGTCGACACCGCCACCGAGCCCTCCGGCACGGCGGCCAGGACGGACGGCGGCACGGTCACATGGGTGACCGCGAGGCCCGGGTCGGCCAGCGCGGCGACCGGGTCCCCCGCCGGGGGCAGCACCAGGGCCGCGCCGCGCAGCAGGGCGGTGTAGATCTCCGACACCGACGCGTCGAAGCTCGGCGAGGCGAACTGCAGCACCCGGCTGCCGGGTTCGATCGCGAACCGCTCGATCTGGGCGGCGACCAGGCTCGCCACACCGCCGTGGGGAACCACGACGCCCTTGGGGCGGCCGGTCGAACCCGAGGTGTAGATCACGTACGCCGGATTCCGGACGTCGAGAGCGACCTCCGGGTCGGTCTCCGGCCCGTCGCCCCCGGCCACCACGGCGGGGTCGTCGACCAGCAGCGCCGGGCGGGCGTCCGCCAACATGAAGTCGATCCGCGCCCGCGGGTACGCCGGATCCACCGGCAGGTACGCCGCCCCGGCCTTCAGCACGCCCAGGACGGCGACCACGGCTTCCACCGAGCGCGGCAGCGCCACCGCCACCAGTTGCTCCGGGCCCACCCCCTGGGAGATCAGCGAGTGCGCGAACCGATTGGCCCGGGCGTTCAATTGACGATACGTCAGTTCAATGTCGCCCCGGACGAGGGCGACCGCATCCGGTGTCGCCGCCACCTGCGCCGCGAAGGCCAGCGGCACCGGAACCGCGGCCACCTCACGGGCGGTCGCGTTGCCGCGCTCCAGCAGCCGGTGCCGCTCCTCGCCGTCGAGGAGGTCGACCGCGCCGATCGACCGGTCCGGGTCGGCGGTGACGGCCTCCAGCAGGAGCGTCCAGCGCCGTACCAGGGCCTCGACCGTCGAGCGGTCGAACAGGTCGGTGGCGTACTCCGCCGCGCCGACGATCCCGGCCGGGCTCCCGTCCGGACCGAACCGCTCGACGAGGCTCACCCCGAGGTCGAACTTGGCCGTTCCGGTGGCCACCGCGTAGGTGGCCACCTCCAGGCCCGGCAGCGAGAACCGGCCCATCGGGGCGTTCTGCACGGCCAGGATGGTCTGGAACAGCGGGTGGTGCGACAGCGACCGGGACGGGTTCAGCACCTCCACCAGGTGCTCGAACGGCACGTCCTGGTGGGCGTACGCCGACAGCGCCGCCTCCCGCACCCGCCCGAGCAGTTCGGTGAAGCTCGGATCACCACTGGTGTCCGTCCGCAGCACCAGCGTGTTCACGAAGAACCCGACCAGCTCGTCCAGCGCCTCGTCGGTACGACCCGCGATCGGCGAACCGATCGGGATGTCCGTACCCGCGCCGAGCCGCGTGTACAGCGCCGCCAGCGCCGCCTGCAGCACCATGAACAGGCTGGTGCCGGTGGTCCGCGCCAACTCGGTCAGCGCGGCGTGCAGTTCAGGGCTCAGCTCCAGGCCGACGTGGTCCCCGTGCCAGCCGGCGACGGCCGGCCGCGGCCGGTCGGCGGGCAGCTGGAGCAGCTCCGGCAGGTCGGACAGCTGGCGCTTCCAGTAGTCGAGCTGCTCGGCGAACCGGCTCTGCGGGTCGGCGGCGTCGCCGAGCAGGTCGCGCTGCCAGAGCGTGTAGTCGGCGTACTGCACCGGCAGCTCCGACCAACCGGGCGCGCGGCCCACGCTCCGGGCGGCGTACGCCTCGGCGAGGTCGCGGGCCAGCGGGCCGGTGGACCAGCCGTCACCGGCGATGTGGTGCATCACCAGCAGCAGCACGTGCTCGTCCGGCGCGACCGCGAACAGCTCCGCCCGCAGCGGCGGCTCCGCCGCCAGGTCGAAGGGCCGCCGGGCGAACTCGGCGAGCCGGCCGTGCAGTTCGTCCTGCGGGACCTCGGTCAGCCCGGCCCGGGGCCGGGCCTCGGCCGGGTCCAGGACCCGCTGGCACGGGACGCCGTCCACCTCCGGGAACACCGTCCGCAGGCTCTCGTGCCGGGCCGCCACGTCGGCCAGCGCCTCGTCCAGCGCCGCCCGGTCGAGCGTCCCGGTCAGCTGGAGGGCCAGCGGGATGTGGTACGTCGCGGCCGCGCCGTCCATCCGGTGCAGGAACCAGAGCCGGCGCTGGGCGAAGGACAGCGGTACGGCCTCCGGCCGCTCCCGTACGGCCAGCGTCGGGCGGGCACTGCCCGCCTCGGCCAGCGCCCCGGCCAGGCCCGCCACCGTGGACGTCTGGAACAGCGTGCGCAGCCCCAGCTCCACGCCGAGCACCGAGCGCACCCTGGCGGCCAGCCGGGTGGCGAGCAGGGAGTGCCCGCCGAGGTCGAAGAAGTCCTCGTCGACCCCGACCTGCGGCCGGCCCAGCACCTCGGCGAACAGCTCGCAGAGGATCTGCTCCTGCGGGGTGCGCGGCGCCCGGCCCGCCTCCGTGGGCACGGACTCGGGCGCGGGCAGCGCCGCCCGGTCCAGCTTCCCGTTCGGCGTCAGCGGCAGCACGTCCAGCAGCACGAAGGCGGACGGCACCAGGTAGTCCGGCAGCCGCTCGCGCAGGTGCGCCGCCAGCTCCGCCGGACGGGCGGAAGCGCCGGGCCTCGGGACGACGTAGCCGACGAGGCGCTCGTCCCGGGCCAGGACCGCCGACTGCGCGACGACGGGGTGCCCGGCCAGGGCCGCCTCGATCTCGCCGAGTTCGATCCGGAAGCCGCGCACCTTCACCTGGTCGTCGGCGCGGCCGACGTACTCCAACTCGCCGTCGGCGCGCCGAAGCACCAGGTCTCCGGTGCGGTACATCCGGGCGCCCGGCTCGAACGGGCAGGCCACGAACCGCCCGGCCGTCAGGCCCGACCGGTCCAGGTAACCCCGGGCCAGACCCGGACCGGCGACGTACAACTCCCCCTGCACACCCGGCGGCACCAGGCGCAGCCGGTCGTCCAGCACGTAGACCCGGAAGCCCGCGACCGCACGGCCGATCGGCGGTGCACCCGCTCCCGGCGCCAGCGGGTCGCTCATCGTCGCGCAGACCGTCGTCTCGGTCGGGCCGTACGCGTTGATCATCCGTCGGCCGGGCGCCCAGCGCGCCACCAGCTCCGGCGGGCAGGCCTCCCCCGCCACCACCAGCGTGCCGACCGTGACCTCGGCACCGTCCACGGCCGCCAGGGCCGAGGGCGGCAGGGTCACATGGGTGACGCCGAGCCGGCGGTCCGTCAGCGACTCCAGCGGCGCGTCAGCCGAGGCCAGGACGAGGGCGGCGCCGCTGAGCAGGGCGCTGCAGACGTCCCAGAACGACGCGTCGAAGCTGGGCGAGGCGAACTGCAGCACCCGGCTGCCCGGCCCGACGCCGAGGCGCTCGACCTGCGCCGCCGCGAGTCCCGACACACCGCCGTGGCTGACCACGACGCCCTTGGGGCGCCCGGTCGAACCCGAGGTGTAGATCACGTACGCCGGGTGCCGGACGTCGAGAACGACCTCCGGGTCGGTCTCCGGCCAGTCGCCCCCGACCACCATGGCGGCATCGTCGACCACCAGCACCGGCCGGGCGTCCGCCAGCATGAAGTCGATCCGCGCCCGCGGGTACGCCGGGTCCACCGGCAGATACGCCGCCCCCGCCTTCAGCACACCGAGGACCGCCACCACCGACTCCACCGAGCGCGGCAGCGCCACCGCCACCAGCCGCTCAGGGCCCACGCCCCGGGCGATCAGCGCGTGAGCGAACCGGTTCGCCCGGACGTTCAGCTCCCGGTACGTCAACTCGGCCTCGCCGCAGACCAGCGCGACCGCGTCCGGCGCCGCCGCCACCCGCGCCGCGAACAGCTCCGGCAGGCTCGCCCCGGCCGCCCCGCCGCCGACGGCGGGCAGCAGCTCGTGCCGCTCCTCGGCCGACAGCAGGTCGATCCCGCCGATCGGCTGCTCGGGTGCGGCGGCCACCGCGGTCAGCAGCCTGGTCCAGCGGGCGACCAGGGCCTCGACCGTTGAGCGGTCGAACAGGTCGGTGCTGTACTCGACCGCACCGCTGAGCCCGGCCGGCGCGCCGTCGGGCCCGTGCTCCTCCGCGAACCCGAAGGTCAGGTCGAGCCGCGCTGTCCCGGTGAGGACGTTCACCCCGGAGACCCGGACGCCCGGCAGCTCGAAGTCGCCGCCCGGCGCGTTCTGCACGACCAGCCCGGTCTGGTACAGCGGGTGGTGGGAGAGCGAGCGGGACGGGTTCAGCGCCTCCACCAGGTGCTCGAAGGGCACGTCCTGGTGCGCGTACGCCGACAGCGCCGTCTCCCGGACCCGGCCGAGCAGTTCGGTGAAGCTCGGGTCGCCGCTGGTGTCCGTCCGCAGCACCAGGGTGTTGATGAAGAACCCGACCAGCTCGTCCAGCGCCTCGTCGGTCCGGCCCGCGATCGGCGAGCCGATCGGGATGTCCGTGCCCGCGCCCAGCCGGGTGTACAGCGCCGCCAGCGCGGCCTGCAGCACCATGAACAGGGTCGCACCCGAGCGTCGCGCCAACTCCACCAGTGCCGCGTGCAGTTCGGCGTCGATCCGGACGTCCAGCAGGTCGCCGCCGTACGACATGGCGGCCGGGCGCGGCCGGTCCGCGGGCAGCGGGAGCTGCTCGGGCAGCCCGGCCAGCGTCTCCTTCCAGTAGGCGACCTGGCGGGCGAACAGGCTGTCGGCGTCGTGCTCGTCGCCGAGGATCTCGTGCTGCCACAGGGTGTAGTCGCCGTACGTGACCGGCAGCGGCGGCCAGGCCGGCGCCCCGCCGCCCTGGCGGGTGGTGTAGGCGGTCGCCAGGTCGCGGGCCAGCGGGCCCATCGACCAGCCGTCCCCGACGATGTGGTGCATGACCAGCAGCAGCACGTGCTCGTCCGGCGCGACCGCGAACAGCTCGGCCCGCAGCGGCACTTCCGAGGTCAGGTCGAAGCCGCGCACCGCGGCCTCGCGCAGCAGCGCGGGCACCTCCGCCTCGCCGGCCGCGCGGACGGTCAGCGGGACGGCGGCCTCGGTGCTGTCCAGCACGCGCTGGAACGGGATCCCGGCGGTCTGCGGGAAGACCGTGCGCAGCGTCTCGTGCCGGGCCACCACGTCGGCGAGCGCGGCGCTCAGCGCGGCCCGGTCGAGGCGGCCGGACAGCCGCAGGGCCAGCGGCATGTGGTACGTGGCGCTGGGCGCCCCGAACTGCTGGAGGAACCAGAGCCGGCGCTGGGCGAAGGACAGCGGCAGCGGTTCCTCCCGGCGCGGCCTGGGCACCAGCGCCTGCCGCGCGGTGCCGGCGTCGTGCAGCCCGGCGGCCAGCCCGGCGGCTGTCGGGGTCCGGAACAGGCTGCGCAGCTCCAGCTCGACCCCGAGGGTCGCCCGGACCCGGGATACCAGCCGGGTGGCGAGCAGGGAGTGCCCGCCCAGCGCGAAGAAGTCCTCGTCGACCCCGACCCGGGCCAGGCCCAGCACCTCGGCGAACAGCTCGCACAGGATCTGCTCCTGCGGCGTGCGCGGCGCCCGGCCCGTCTCCCTGGCCGTGGCCTCGGGCGCGGGCAGCGCCGCCCGGTCCAGCTTCCCGTTCGGCGTCAGCGGCAGCGCGTCGAGCAGCATGAACGCGGACGGCACCAGGTAGTCCGGCACCCGGCCGCGCAGGTACGCCGTCAGCGCCGCCGCGGTCGCCCCGCTCCCGGCCGACGGGACGACGTACGCGACGATCCGGTCCTCGCGGGCGAGCACCGCGACCTGGGCGACGCCCGGGTGGGCGGTCAGCTCGGCCTCGATCTCGCCGGGTTCGACCCGGAAGCCGCGCACCTTCACCTGGTGGTCGACCCGGCCGGCGAACTCCAGCTCCCCGTCGGCCCGCCAGCGCACCAGGTCACCGGTGCGGTACATCCGGCTGCCCGCCGGACCGTACGGGTCGGCGACGAAGCGTCCGGCGGTGAGCCCGGGCCGGTTCAGGTAGCCCCGGGCCAGGCCCGCCCCGGCCAGGTACAGCTCGCCCAGCACCCCGGGAGAGACCGGGCGAAGGGCCGAATCCAGCACGTAGACGCGGCAGTTGGCGATCGGACGGCCGATCGGCACCGGCAGCGGGCAGTCCGCCGGGTCGGCCGGCAGCGGGTAGGCGGTGATCACATGGGTCTCGGCGGGGCCGTAGTGGTTGTGCAGCACCCGGCCGGGCCGACGACCCTGGAAGCGGCGCACCGCACCGCTCAGGCGCATCGCCTCACCGGCCTGGGCGACCAGCCGCAGGTGCGGCAGCTCCAGTCCGGCCTCCTCGGCGGCCTCGGCGAGCGCCTCGACCACCAGATTGGGCGCGAACAGCTCCTCGACCTCGTGCCGGTCCAGCCAGTGGGCGAACAGCTCGGCGCTGCGGCGCTGCTCCTCCGTCGGCACCACCAGGGTCTTGCCGTACAGCAGCGCGGAGAGCATCTCCTGCACCGAGACGTCGAAGCTGATCGCGGTGAACTGCGCGGTGCGCGTGCCGGGTCCGCCGCCGACGGCCTCGTGGTGCCACTCCAGCAGGTTCAGCAGCCCGGCGGCGGGCATCACCACGGCCTTGGGCCGGCCGGTGGAGCCCGAGGTGTAGATGACGTACGCCGGGTACCGTGCGTCCGCGGTGACGACGGGGTCGGTCTCCGGGTGGTCCCCGTCCGGTGCGACGGCCGCGAGGTCGTCGAGCACGACGGTCGGCCGGGCGTCCTCCAGCATGTACGCGATGCGGGCGGCCGGGTAGTCCGGGTCGACCGGCAGGTACGCCGCGCCCGTCTTGAGGACCGCGAGGACGGCGACCACCAGCTCGGCCGAGCGCGGCAGCCGCAGGGCGACGGTCTGCTCCGGCCCGACGCCCCGCGCGATCAGCGCGTGCGCCAGCCGGTTGGCCCGGGCGTTCAGCTCGCCGTACGTGAGCACGGCCTCCTCGAACACCACGGCCGGAGCTTCCGGGGTCGCCCGGACCCGCGCCTCGAACAGCGCGGGCAGGCTCTCGACGGGCACCGGGCGGGCGGTGTCGTTGCGGGCGACCAGCAGCTCCCGGCGCTCCTCGGCGGTGAGGACGTCGATCCGGCTCAGCGGCCGGTCCGGCTCGGCGACCACCGCCGCCAGCAGCCGCAGCCACCGGGCGAGCAGCGTCTCCACCGTGGCGTGGTCGAACAGGTCGGTGCTGTACTCGACCCGCCCGACGATGCCCTCGGCCGGCCCGCCGGTGCCGCCGTGCTCCAGCAGGTGGAACCCTAGGTCGAACATCGCGGTGGGCGTGCGCACCAGGAGGATCTCGGAGTCCAGACCGTCCAGCGCGAACTCGGTGCGGGGCACGTTCTGCAGCGCGAGCAGCACCTGGAACAGCGGCTGGCGGGTGAGCGACCGGGCCGGGTTGAGGGCCTCGACGACGTGCTCGAAGGGCAGGTCCTGGTGGGCGTACGAGCCGAGCGCACCCTCCCGGACCCGGGCCAGCAGCTCGACGAAGGTCGGGTCGCCGCTGGTGTCGGTGCGCAGCACCAGGGTGTTGACGAAGAAGCCGACGAGGTCGTCCAGCGCCTGGTCGGTCCGGCCCGCGATCAGGCTGCCGACCGGGATGTCGTCGCCCGCGCCGAGCTTGTCCAGCAACGAGGCCAGGGCGGCCTGCAGCACCATGTAGACGCTGGCGCCGTGCTCCCGGCCCAACCGGACCAGTCCGGCGTGCAGT
Organism: Kitasatospora sp. NPDC001119; assembly: GCF_053598475.1. NCBI lineage: Bacteria > Bacillati > Actinomycetota > Actinomycetes > Kitasatosporales > Streptomycetaceae > Kitasatospora > Kitasatospora sp. NPDC001119. The sequence continues at coordinate 72,567 of NZ_JBSFKI010000039.1, read as the reverse complement.
TCGGCGTCCAGTTCGATCGCGAGGTGGCCGCCGGCGTAGGAGGGGGTCGCGGGGCGGTGGCGGTCGGCGGGGAGCCGGAGCTGCTCCGGCAGGCCGGCCAGTGTCCGCGTCCAGTAGTCCGCCTGGCGGGCGAACAGGCTGTCCGGGTCCGCCGCGTCGCCGAGCAGGTCGCGCTGCCAGAGCGTGTAGTCGGCGTACTGCACGGGCAGCGGCGCCCACCGCGGCTCCTCGCCCCGGCGGCGGGCCGCGTACGCGGTGGCCAGGTCGGCCGCCAGCGGGCCCAGCGACCAGCCGTCACCGGCGATGTGGTGGATCACCAGGAGCAGCACGTGCTCCTCCGCCGAGAGCTCGAACACCTCGGCGCGCAGCGGCGGTTCGGCCGCGAGGTCGAATCCGCGCGCCGCTGCCGCCGCCAGCCGTTCCGGCAGGGCCGGTTCGTCGACCGGGGTGACCGACAGCGTCGGGCGTGCCGCTCCGGCGGGCAGCACCTGCTGGTGCGGAACCCCGTCCACGGCCGGGAAGACGGTGCGCAGGGTCTCGTGCCGGGCACTGACGTCGCCCAGCGCCGCCTCCAGGGCCGCCAGGTCCAGCGGTCCCGAGAGCCGCCATGCGAGCGGCATGTTGTAGACGGAGTCGGCGCCCTCCAGCTGGCGCAGGAACCACAGCCTCCGCTGGGCGGACGACAGCGGCACCAGCGCGGGCCGCTCCGCCCGCTCCAAGGCGAGCCGGGCCCGGCCGGCCCCGCCGAGGCCGGCGGCCAGCCCGGCCACCGTCGGCGTCTCGAAGAGGGCGCGCAGCTCCAGTTCCACCCCGAGGGCGGCCCGCGCCCGGGCGACCAGCCGGGTGGCGAGCAGGGAGTGCCCGCCGAGGTCGAAGAAGTCGTCGTCGGCCCCGACCTCGGCCACGCCCAGCATCTCGGCGAACAGCTCCGCGAGGACCTGCTCCTGCGGGGTGCGCGGGGCCCTTCCGGTCCCCGACGCGGTGTGGACGGGTGCGGGCAGCGCGCGCCGGTCCAGCTTGCCGGTGGCGGTCAGCGGCAGGCTCCCCAGGGGCACGAAGGCGGTCGGGACCATGTACTCCGGCAGTCGCTCGCGCAGGTGTGCCCGCAGCTCCTCCGACCGGAGTTCCGCCCCGGTGACGGCCACCGGGTAGGCGACCAGCCGCGCGTCCCCGGCCCGGTCCTCCCGGACCGTCACGGCGACCTGGGCGACCTGCGGGTGTTCCGCCAACGCCGCCTCGACCTCGCCGAGTTCGATCCGGAAGCCGCGCACCTTGACCTGGTCGTCGGTCCGGCCGAGGAACTCCAGGTTCCGGTCGGCGCCCCAGCGGACCAGGTCGCCGGTGCGGTACATGCGCGTGCCGCTCGGACCGAACGGGTCCGCCACGAAGCGGCCGGCGGTGAGGCCCGGCCGGTTCAGGTAGCCGCGGGCCAGGCCCGCCCCGGCGAGGTACAGCTCGCCCGCCACGCCCGCGGGCACCGGGCGCAGCGTGCTGTCGAGGACGTACAGCCGGAGGCCCCCGAGCGGCCGGCCGATCACCGGGCGCGGACTCGATCCCAGCGGTGCGACGACGGCGTCCACCGTGCATTCGGACGGCCCGTAGTAGTTCAGGCAGGACACGCCCTCGACGGCCCGCAGCCGCTCCCACAGTCGGTCCGGAACGGCCTCCCCGCCCATCGAGACCACCGAGGGACGGCGCTCCGGGTCGTCCAGGAGTCCCCGGGCGACGAGCTCGTGCAGGTAGGACGGGGTGGCGTTGACGTAGTCCAGCCCGGCGCGCCTGACGTAGTCGACGAAGGCGTCCGGGTCGGACCAGGTCGCCTCGTCCAGGACGTGCAGTTCGTGGCCCGCGTACAGGCTGGACAGCTGGTCGCAGGAGGCGTCGAACGACACCGAGGTGGTCAGCCCGATGCGCAGCCGCTCCTTCGTCCCCCGGGGGAACAGCAGCGGACGCTGGCTGACGAAGAGGTTGAGCAGGCCGCCGTGGGTCGACAGCACGCCCTTGGGCCTGCCGGTGGAACCGGAGGTGTAGATCACGTAGGCCGGGTGCCCCGGGTCGATGGCGACCAGCGGGTCCGTCGCCGGGCAGTCGGCCACCAGGGCGGCCGTGGCCGGGTCGTCGAGCACCAGCCACCCGGCCGGACCGGCTTCCGGCAGCCCGTCCCGGGTCCGGGCGTCGGTCACCACCAGGACCGGGCCTGCGTCGTCCAGCATGTGCCCTATCCGCGCGGCCGGGTACTCGGGATCGACCGGGACGTAGGCCGCCCCGGTCCGCAGCACGGCGAGGATCGCCACGACCAGTTCGGCCGACCTCGGCAGGGCGACCGCCACCAGCCGCTCCGGCCCCGCGCCCCGGGCGATCAGGGCGTGCGCCAGCCGGTTCGCCCGCGCGTCCAGCTCCTCGTACGTCAGCGAGACGTCCCCGCTCACCAGCGCCACCTGGTCCGGCGTCGCCCGCACCTGCGCCCGGAACAGCTCCGGCACGCTCGCGGCCGGGAGCTCCACCTCCGGTCCGGTGCCCAGGACCGCCAGGTCGCCGTGCTCCTCGGCGGAGAGCAGGCCGTACCGGCTGAGCCGCCGCCGCGGGTCGGCGACCACGGCGCGGAGCAGCCGCTCCAGGCGCCCGAACATGGTCTCGACGGTGGCCGGGTCGTAGAGGTCGCCGGCGTACTCGACGAGCCCGTCGATCCCCTCCGGGGAACCGTCCGGCGCCTGCCGCTCGGACAGGGTGAAGATCAGGTCGAGCTTGGCGGTGGTCGTCGTCAACGGCATGTCGTCGACGTTCAGCCCGGGCGGCACGAAGTCGGCCCGGGGCGCGTTCTGCAGCACCAGCATGACCTGGAACAGCGGGTGGTGCGCCAGCGAGCGCACCGGGTTGAGGGCCTCGACCAGGTGCTCGAACGGCAGGTCCTGGTGGGCGTACCCGGCCAGCGAGGTGTCCCGGACCCGGTCCAGCAGTTCGGCGAAGGTCGGATCGCCCGAGGTGTCGGTGCGGAAGACCAGGGTGTTGACGAAGTAGCCGACCAGCTCGTCCAGCGCCTGGTCGGTCCGGCCGGCGACCGGGCTGCCGACCGGGATGTCGTCGCCCGCGCCGAGCTTGCTCAGCAGCGCCGCCAGGCCGGCCTGGAGGACCATGAAGAGACTGGTGCCGTGCTCGCGGGCGAGCGCGCGCAGCGCACGGTGCAGTTCGGCGTCCAGTCCGGTGTGCACGAAACCGCCCCGGTGCGAGGCGGCCGCCGGGCGGGGCCGGTCGGCGGGCAGCTGGATCCGCTCCGGGAGGCCGGCCAACTGCCGTGTCCAGTAGGCCGCCTGGCGGGCGAACGGACTGTCCGGGTCGGTGGACTCGCCGAGCAGCTCGTGCTGCCACAGGGTGTAGTCGGCGTACTGGACCGGCAGGCCCTCCCACCGCGGTGCCTCGCCGCGGCAGCGCGCCGCGTAGGCGGCGGTCAGGTCCTGCGAGAGCGGGCCCAGCGACCAGCCGTCACCCGCGATGTGGTGGAGCACCAGCTGGAACACGTGCTCGTCCGGCGCCAGTTCGAACAGCTCGACCCGCAGCGGCGCGTCGGCCGCCAGGTCGAACGGCCGGTCCTTCGCCGCCGCCATCAGGGTGGGCAGCCCGGCCTCCGTGGCTCGGCTCACGAGCAGCCGCGGGCGGGCCGCCACGACGTCCAGCACCCGCTGGTGCGGGACGCCGTCGACGGCCGGGAAGACGGTCCGCAGGCTCTCGTGCCGTCCGACCACGTCCGCGAGGGCGGCCTCCAGGGCCCGCCGGTCCAGCTCCCCGGACAGCCGCCAGGCCAGCGCGATGTGGTAGTTCGCGCCGGCGCCCTCCAGCTGGTGCAGGAACCAGAGCCGCCGCTGCGCGAAGGACAGCGGGACCGCCTCGGGGCGCTCGCGCCGCACCAGGGCGGTCTGCGCCGGTCCGGCCGCCACCAGGGCGGCGGCCAGGGCGGCCGGGGTCGGCGCCTCGAACAGGGTGCGCAGCGGCATCTCCACGCCGAGCGTCGCGCGGATCCGGGCGGCCAGGCGGGTGGCGAGCAGGGAGTGCCCGCCGAGGTCGAAGAAGCCGTCCTCGACGCCGGCCGACGCCACGCCCAGGACCTCGGCGAACAGCTCGCAGAGCACCTGCTCCTGCGGGGTGCGCGGGGCGCGGCCGGCCGACGCCGGGGCGAGGTCGGGGGCGGGCAGAGCCCGGTGGTCCAGCTTGCCGTTGGCGGTCAGCGGCAGCGCGTCCAGCTCGACGAACGCCGAGGGCACCATGTGCTCCGGCAGCCGCTCGGAGAGGTGCTCGCGCAACTCGGCCGAGCGCGGGGCCGTCTCGGCGGCCGGCACCACGTAGGCGACCAGCCGGGTGTCGTCGGCGCGGTCCTGCCGGGCGAGGACGGCGACCTGGCCGACGCCGGGGTGTGCGGCCAGCGCCGCCTCGATCTCGCCGAGTTCGATCCGGAAGCCGCGCACCTTCACCTGCTGGTCGGCCCGGCCGACGTAGCTCAGGCCGCCGTCGGCCGCGCGGCGCACCACGTCGCCGCTGCGGTACATCCGCGACCCGGCCGGTCCGAACGGGTCCGCGACGAACCGTCCGGCGGTCAGGCCGGGCCGGTTCAGGTAGCCGCGCGCCAGGCCGGGGCCCGCGACGTACAGCTCGCCGGGCACGCCCGGGGCCACCGGCCGCAGGCCGTCGTCGAGCACGTACGTCCGCAGGTCCGGGAGGGCCGCGCCGATCCCGCCGGCGCCGGTGCCGGCGGGGTCGAGCGCGGCGTGGGTGACGTGCACGGTGGTCTCGGTGATGCCGTACATGTTGACCAGCCGCGGCGCGTCCTCCGGGTGCCGCTCGTACCAGCTCGCGAGCCGGGCGTGCTCCAGCGCCTCGCCGCCGAACACCACGGTGCGCAGGGCGAGTTCACGCGGCTGCTCGGCGTCCGCCTGCATCAGCTGGTAGAAGGCGGACGGCGTCTGGTTGAGGACGGTCACCCGCTCGCGGGCGAGGAGCTCCAGGAACCGGCCGGGCGAGCGGCTGGTCTCGTGGTCCACGACCACGAGTCGGCCGCCGTGCAGCAGCGGGCCCCACAGCTCCCAGACGGAGAAGTCGAAGGCGTAGGAGTGGAAGAGCGTCCAGACGTCCTCGGCGGTGAAGCCGAACAGCTCCTCCGTCGTCCGGAACAGGCGCACCACGTTGCGGTGCGGGACCACGACGCCCTTGGGGTTGCCGGTGGAGCCGGAGGTGTGGATGACGTAGGCGGCGTGGCCGGGGTCGACGGCGACCCCCGGGTCGGTGTCCGGCCGCCCGTCCAGGTCGGCGGAGTCCAGCAGCAGCCGGTCCAGGTGGTCCGCCCCCGGCAGCTCGCCGACAGCGCTCGTGGTGACGAGCAGCGCGGGCCGGGTGTCCTGGAGCAGGTAGGAGATCCGGGCCGCCGGGTACGTCGGGTCCACCGGCACGTAGGCGCCGCCGGCCTTGAGCACCGCGAGGACGGCCACGACCAGCTCCGCCGAGCGCGGCAGGGCCAGGGCCACCAGCTGCTCCGGGCCCACGCCCCGCTCGATGAGCGCGTGCGCGAGCCGGTTGGCTCGGGCGTTCAACTCGCCGTAGGAGAAGGTTGCTTCACCGTCCGTGAGGGCCACGGCGGCCGGGTCGGTCCGGACCTGCCGCTCGAAGAGCGCGGTCAGACTGCCTTCCGGCGCGGCCTCCTCGGTACGGGCCGGGAGCAGCGCGCGGAGCTCGTCGGCGGACAGCACGTCCACCCGGCCGATCCGTCGGCCCGGGTCGGCGACGACGGCGCGCAGCAGCCGCAGCCACCGGTCGACGATGCCCGCCGCGGTGGCCTCGTCGAACAGGTCGGTGCTGTACTCCAGGACGCCCGAGAGGCCCTCGGGCTGTTCGGCCAGGATGAAGGTCAGGTCGCACTTGGCCGTCCCGGTGTGCACCAGGTCGGTCGTCACCCGCAGCCCGGGCAGGTCGACGGTGTCGAGCGGCGCGTTCTGCAGGGCGAGCATGGTCTGGAACAGCGGGTGGTGCGCCAGGGTCCGGGTCGGGTTCAGCGCCTCCACCAGGTGCTCGAACGGCAGGTCCTGGTGGGCGTACGCGGCCAGCGCGTCGGAGCGCACCCGGCCCAGCAGTTCGGTGAAGGACGGGTCTCCGGACAGGTCGGTGCGCAGCACCAGGGTGTTGACGAAGAAGCCGACCAGGTCGTCCAGGGCCTCGTCGGTGCGGCCGGCGATCGGGGTGCCGATCGGGACGTCGCTTCCGGCGCCGAGCTTGCCGAGCAGGGCGGCCAGCCCGGCCTGGAGCACCATGAACAGGCTGGCGCCGCCGTCGCGGGCGAGGTCGCGCAGGCCCTGGTGCAGCTCGGCGTCGATCCGCACCGGCAGGTGGGCGCCCCGGTAGGACATCACCGCCGGACGGGGCCGGTCGAAGGGCAGCTCCACCTGCTCGGGCAGGTCCGCCAACCGCTCCCGCCAGTAGGCGAGCTGGCCGCTCAGCAGGCTGTCCGGGTCGGCGCCGTCGCCGAGCAGCTCCCGCTGCCAGAGGGCGTAGTCGGCGTACTGGACGGGCAGTGGCGACCACTGCGGCTTCGCACCCTCGGTGCGGGCCGCGTAGGCGGTCCGCAGGTCCCGCAGGAGCGGCCCCGCAGACCAGCCGTCACCGGCGATGTGGTGCACCACCAGCAGCAGCACGTGCTCCTCGCCGCCGAGCCGGAAGAGCTCGGCGCGCAGCGGCGGCTCCTCGGCGAGCTCGAAGCCGTACCGCGCCGCCTCTCCCAGCAGGTCCGGCAGCTCGCGCCCGCCGGCCTCGGTGACCCGCAGCCGCGGCCGGGCCTCGTCGGCCTCCAGCACCCGCTGGCACGGCACGCCGTCGACCACCGGGAAGACGGTGCGCAGGCTCTCGTGCCGCTCGACCAGGTCCGCCAGGGCGGCGTCCAGGGCACGCTGGTCGAGGGTTCCGCCGAGCCGCAGGGTGAGCGGGATGTTGTACGTGGCGCTCGGGCCCTCCATGCGGTGCAGGAACCACAGCCGGCGCTGCGCGAAGGACAGCGGGACGGCCGCGGGCCGCTCGCGCCGCCCCAGCGCCGGGCGGGCCCGGCCCGCGACGTCCACCGCCGCGGCCAGTCCCGCCACCGTCGGCGCGTCGAACAGGTCGCGCAGCCCCAGCTCCACGCCCAGCACCGACCGGGCCCGGGCGACCAGCCGGGTGGCCAGCAGGGAGTGCCCGCCGAGGTCGAAGAAGTCGTCGTCGGCGCCGGCCTCCGGCACGCCGAGCACCTCGGCGAACAGTCCGGCGAGCAGCTGCTCGGTCGCGGTGCGCGGTGCGCGGCCCCGGTCGGCGGACTGCCGGTCGGGCGCGGGGAGGGCCCGCCGGTCGAGCTTGCCGTTCGGCGTCAGGGGCAGGGCGTCCAGCAGCACGAAGGCCGAGGGCACCATGTGCTTGGGCAGCCGCTCCCGGAGGTGCTCGCGCAGCGCGGTGTCGGTGACCGTGGCGCCGGGCTCGGCGACGGCGTAGGCGACCAGCCGGGGCTCGTCCTCGGTGCGCACCACGGCGGCGGCCCCGGCGACCAGCGGGTGCTCGGCGAGGACGGCCTCGACCTCGCCGAGCTCCACCCGGAAGCCGCGGACCTTGACCTGGTCGTCGGTGCGCCCGAGGAACTCCAACTGCCCCCCGGCGTTCCAGCGCACCAGGTCGCCGGTGCGGTACATGCGCGAGCCGGCCGGACCGTGCGGATCGGCGACGAACCGTCCGGCGGTGAGGCCCGGCCGGTTCAGGTAGCCGCGGGCCAGACCGGGCCCGGCGATGTACAGCTCGCCGGGCGTGCCGGCCGGCAGCGGCCGCAGGGCGCCGTCGAGCACGTGGAGCCGGACGTTGGTGGCGGGCCGGCCGATGACCGGGAGCGGGCTCGACCCCACGGAGGCGACCACCGGGTTGACGGTGCACTCGGACGGTCCGTAGAGGTTGAGGCAGGACACCCCGTCCGCCGCCCGCAGTTCCGCCCACAGCCGCTCCGGGACGGCCTCGCCGCCGGCCGCGACCAGTGCCGGGCGCCGGTTCCCGTCGCCCAGGAGCCCGTGGGCGACCAGGACCTGGAGGTAGGACGGGGTGGCTTCGACGTAGTCCAGCCCGTGGCGCGCCGCGTAGCCGACGAAGGCGTCGGGATCGGTCCAGGTCTCGTGGTCCAGGACGTACAGCTCGTGGCCCGCGAACAGGGCGAGCAACTGGTTCCACGAGGCGTCGAAGGACACCGACGTCGTCAGGGCCACCCGCCGCCGCGGCCGGTCGCCCGTCACCGGCGGGAGGTGGACCTGCCGGAGGTCGGTGAGCAGGTTGAGCAGGCCGCCGTGGGTCGGCGCCACGCCCTTGGGCCGGCCGGTGGAGCCGGAGGTGTGGATGACGTACGCCGGGTGGCCCGGGTCGACGGCCGCCATCGGGTCGGCCGGCGACTGGCCGTTCACCAGGTCGGCCGTCGCCGGGTCGTCGAGGACCAGCCGGTCGACGGAGCCCTCCCCCGGCAGCCGCCCCGCGCTGAGGGTGTCGGTCACCACCAGGGCCGGGCGGGCGTCGTCGAGCAGGTGGGCGATCCGGGCGGCCGGGTACTCGGGATCGACCGGGACGTAGGCCGCCCCGGTCTTCAGCACCGCGAGAATCGCCACGACCAGCTCGGCCGACCTCGGCAGCGCCACCGCCACCAACCGCTCCGGCCCGGCGCCCCGGGCGATCAGGGCGTGCGCCAGCCGGTTCGCCCGCGCGTCCAGCTCCCCGTACGTCAGCGACGCTTCCGGCCCCACCACCGCGACGGCGTCCGGCGTGGCCCGCGCGTGCTTGCGGAACAGCTCCGGCAGGGTCTCGGCCGGGACTTCCGCCGTCGGCCCGGTACCGAGGGCGGCCACCTCGCGGTGCTCCTCGGCGGTGAGCAGGTCGATCCGGGCCAGCGGCTCGTCCGGGTCGCAGTCCGCGACGGCGTCGAGCAGGGCGATCAGCCGCTGCTGGTGGGCGGCGAGGTCGTCCGCGCCGTACGCCTCGGGCGAGCCGTGCAGCCTGAGCAGCGGCGGGTTGCCGTCCCGGTAGTCGAACAGCCAGACGGCCAGGTCGCTGGTCGACCCCGACACGAAGTGGTGCACGGAGGCGGGGTGCCCGGCGAAGGTCGGCCGGGAGTTGAACGCCATGATGTTGACGATCAGCGGGAACGCCGTCCCGATGCTGCCGGGGGCCCCGAGGTCCCGCAGCAGGTCCTCGCTCCGGTACCGCTCGTGCGCGACGGCCGCCTCGACCTCCCGCGCCGCCTGGGCGACGAGGTCGCCCCACGGCATGTCCGGTCGTACGGTCAGCCGCAGGGGCACCACGTTGGACATCGTGCCGGGCACCGCCGTCAGGTCGCGGTCGGCGGACCGGCGGGCCGTGACGGGGAGGGCGAGCACCACGTCCCGCGTTCCGGTCAGCCGGTGCGCGTAGAGCGCCGCCGCCGCGACCACCAGGCGGGACCAGCGGACGCCGGTCCTCGCCGCCGCGGCGCGCAGCGCGTCCGGGCGCCGCAGTTCCCGCTCCTCGGCCAGCCGCAGCGCGCGGTCCGGGTCGGTCGGGGCCGTGCGGGTCAGCCGGGTCGGTTCCGGCCGGTCGGCGAATCGTTCCGTCCAGTAGTCGCGGTCGGCGGTGAAGTCCGCCGACGCGCGGTAGGCGGCGTCGCTGTCGACCAGGTCCCGCAGCGGGCCGAACGGGGACGGCGGCACCGGGCCGCCGTCGGCCAGCGCCGAGTACACCTCGCCGACCCGCCCGCGGACCATCGAGCTGCTGATCGCGTCCAGCACCACGTGGTGGTAGTTCAGGTACCAGAGGTACTCGGTCGGCGACAGCCGGATCAGCGCGTGGCCGAACAGCGGGTCGCGCGCGAGGTCCAGCGGGCGCAGCAGGTCCCGCTCCATCCACTCCAGGGCCGCCGCACGGGGTTCTGGCTCCCCGCTGAGGTCCAGGTGGGCCGGTGCCCAGTCCCAGGTCTCGCGGAGGACCTGGCGCGGGCCCTCGCCGTCGTCGACGAAGGTCACGTGCAGGGCGTCGACCTCGTCGACCACCCGGCGCAGCGCCGTCTCGAACAGCCCGGCGTCGACCGGCCCGTGGATCTCCAGGCACTCGCCGACGCGGTAGCCGGGGATCGGTGTACGGGAGCGCTGTTCGGCGAGCCAGATCTCGCGCTGGGCCCCGGTCAGGGGAAGGACGTCGCCGTCGCGACGGGACATGGGAAGACCTCCGGAAGAGTGTGGGCGGGCAGGCGCGCAGGACGCGCCGACTGCGGTGGCGTCACGCTGTCGGCGGGCGGAGCGGCCTAGTGGGTGGCGTCACGCTGTCGGCAAGCGGAGCGGCCTGGTCGGTGGCGTCACGCTGTCGGCAAGCGGAGCGGCCTGGTGGGTGGCATCACGCTGTCGGCGAGCGGAGCGGCCTGGTGCGGTCAGGCGGCGAGTTCGCCGGCCTGGAGTTGCCAGAGGGATGCGTAGAGTCCGTGCCGGGCGATGAGTTCGTCGTGGGTGCCCTGTTCGGCCACGACGCCGCCCTTGTCCATGACGTAGATCCGGTCCGCGTGGCGGACGGTGGAGAGCCGGTGGGCGATCACGACCATCGTGCGGTCGGCCGCGAAGACCCGGAGCGTGCGCTGGATGGCGGCCTCGGTCTCGTTGTCGACGGCCGAGGTGGCCTCGTCGAGGACGACGACCGGCGCGTCCTTGAGGATCGCCCGGGCCAGGGCGATCCGCTGCCGCTGGCCGCCGGAGAGGGCGGCGCCGCGTTCACCGATCACCGTGTCGTAGCCGTCCGGCAGCGTCGCGATGAAGGTGTGGGCCTCGGCCATCGTGGCCGCCTCCACCAGGGCCTCGTCCGAGGCGCCGAAACTGCCGTAGCGGATGTTGTCGGCGATGGTGCCGTCGAAGAGGAAGGCGTCCTGGGCGACGAACCCGATCGCGTGGCGCAGGTCGCGCCGGCGCAGGTCGCGCACGTCCCGCCCGTCGAGCAGCACGCTGCCGGACTCCGCGTCCTGGAACCGCATCAGCAGCTTGGCGACGGTCGTCTTGCCGGAGCCGGTCGCGCCGACGAGGGCGGTGACCCGCCCGGCGGGGATGGTCAGCGAGAGGTCCTCCAGGACCGGCGGCCGTCCGGGGTAGGCGAAGGTCACGCCGTCGAGGACGATCTCGCCCTTCACCGTCGCGACGTCGAGCGCTCCCCCGGTGCCCTCGGTCTCGGCGGGCAGGGCCTCCAGCCGGTGGACCCGGTCGTAGGCGGCGAGCGTGCGCTGGTACTGGTCGACGATGCCGCCGAGCCGGTTCATCCGCAGCATCACCATCTGCGGCAGCCCGATCAGCGGGCTGAACACCTCGAACCGCAGGGTGCCGTCGAGCACCGAGCGGCCGCCGAGCAGCAGGGTGCCGGCCATCGAACTCGTCGTGCAGACCCGGACGACCTCGGCGTGTCGGATCGTGCCCCGGTCGGTCTGCCGGTTGCTCTCCTGGGCTTCCCCGCTGAGCCGGTCGATGCGCTCGGCCTCGTAGTCCTCGGTGCAGAAGCTCTTGACGGTGGCGCCGGCCTCCAGCGTGTTCACCAGCTGGCTGTGCAGCCTGGCCCGGCGCTCGCCGGAGACGGCGTAGTCGGTCGCGGCCCTGTCCTGGTAGCGGAGCGACAGCCAGGCGATGACCGGGATCGGCAGGAACGCGATCCAGGCGATCTGCGGGGCCAGCAGCAGGAACGCCGGCACCAACAGGGCCAGGCTGGTGCCCAGTTGCAGCACGTCGTTGGCCGAGGTGGCGAAGAAGCTGCCCAGCTGCCGGACGTCGTCGGTGAGCACGCCGGCGATCCGGCTGGTCCGCTCGCCTTCCAGCTGCCCCAGTTCGAGGTGCTGCACATGGGCGTAGGTGCGGCCGCGCCAGTCGTGCTCGATGTCCTGGCCGAGCCCGCGCCACTGGAGGTTCGAGGCGTACGAGAGGCCTGCCACGGCGGCACAGGCGACGGTCACCAGCCCTGCCAGGCCCCAGAGTTGGGCGGTGGCGGTGGTCAGGCCGAAGCGGACCAGCGGCGCGGCCTCGCCCTTGATGAGGACCAGGGCGGTCCAGCCGAGGAAGGTGCCGAGCGCCATCTCCGAGACCTGGCAGGCGACCGAGAGCGCGGAGGCCCGGTAGAGGCGCCGGCGGTGCGGCCCGACGACCTCCCGCAGCGGGTGCCGGCCGGTGCCGGACCCGGACAGCTCCCTGGTCCGCTCGACCGCTCGGCGCCATGCCGTCCGGACGACGGCGGCCGTCGCGACGGCGACCCCGCCGAGCGCCACCAGCTGCCTGCTCAGCGCCGACCCGCGGATCAGCGCGATACCGGCCGCCGCCCCGCCGCCCACGGCGAGGACGGGGCGCAGGACGGGAGCGCGGTCCGGCCGCGTCCCCGGTCCGGCGGCGGGCCGGGCCGCCGCCGGCGGGGCGGCCCTGACCGGCCCCTCCGCGACCCGGGCGACCACCCGGCGCAGGATCCGGCCGACGTCCGCGGCGGGCAGCAGCGGTTCGTGCCGGACGAGGACCCCACCGGTGATCGGGTTCGCCTGCGCCTCGGTGATCCCGGGGACGCGACGCAGCGCCGCCGCGAGGACTTCGGCCGTCCTCGGCCGTCCGAGGACCAGCTTGACGTCCCAGCGCTGGCGGCCCGGAATGACCGAGCGCGGGCTCACGTCCGGATCCACGGAGCGGAATCCGGCCGCGGCACCCAGCAGAGATGGCATGTGTACGATCACCTGTTTGCAGAGGTCGCGAACGATCCGCCATCGGGCATGACGGAACACTGCGACGGAGCGGAATTCTGAACGGGCGGCCGATGCGGCCGGAAGGCCCTCGGCCGACCGCCGCGTGGACACGGCGCGCGAGTTCGATCGCGGTGTGCGTCCAGGCGGCGGGTCAGGAGATGATGGTGCGTCAGTGTGCCTTTCCAGCACCGGCGTTCGCGCGAATCTTCGGCGCCCTCGCCTCGGCGTCGCCCGGGGCGGTCGCCCCGGCCTTCTCTTCGAACGGGGCAGTGGCCTCCGCGGCGCGGTGGCCCTCACCGGAGGCGACCTGGGCCGCCACCACGTCGGCGGCCACCTCGGCCGCGAGGTCGTGGATGTTCTCGCCGGCCTCGTGGGCGGCCTTCTTCACCTCCATGACGATGCCGACGGACGTCTTGACGACACCGCGCACCAGTGGCTTGAGGAGGCGCTTGGCCAGCGGCGCGACGACGAGACCGATCAGGAACGGCGGAACTACGGGCGGCATGGTGTTCCCATCTCTCTACGCAGACGGATGACAGGGGATCCGGGCGCTTCGGACTCCGGAGCGCACACAGCAGAACGGACGGACGTACCCGCCTCGCGGGATGACCGGCTCCCCTCGCGGATTTCCCGCGGAACCGAAACTCCTCGCCGATGGGGTCCACCGCCCGATCCTCCGTCACCGTAGTCGAGTCGAGCTCACCAAAACCAAATGCTCCCAAGGGGATTCACTCGTGCGAGTGCAATCTGAACATAACCCAGAACGATCGCTTGTATGTACGCCAAGCAATTTGTCAGATAGTAATATTTATTGATCGGCTACGACCTTCAGCTCCCGCGTGACCCGCCGGCGCAGGGCGGGGAACGGCAGCGCGCCACCTCCCAGCACCGCCTCGTGGAAGGCCCGCACGTCGAACCCGGCACCCCGGCCGGCCTCCGCCTCCGCCCGCAGCCGGACGAACTCCAGGTAGCCCGCGCGGTAGGAGAGCGCCTGCCCCGGCAGGTCCGTCGAGTACCGCAACAGGTCCGAGGCGATCTGGCCGTCCTCCTCGGTGGAGTTGGCGCGCATGAAGTCCCGCGCCCCCGCCAGGTCCATCGTCCCGAGGTTGAGCCCGGTGTCGACGACCAGCCGCTGCGCGGTGAACCGCTCCTGCGCGAGACGCCCGTACGCGTCCCACGGGTCCTCGTAGAGGCCCATCTCCCAGCCGAGCCCCGCCGCGTACTCGGCCCAGCCCTCGTTGAACGCGCCGAACTCCGCCGCCTCGCGGCGCAGTCGCGGCAGCGCGGCGTCCTCCGCCTGCCGGGCGAGGTGGAAGTGGTGCCCGGGCGCGAGCTCGTGGTAGATCAGGGAGGCCGAGCCGATCAGGGAGCGCCGGTCCAGGTCCGAGCCGTTGTAGCGGTAGCGCCCGACCGCACTGGCCGCGGTCGGGGCCTCGTAGTACCCGAAGGTCATCCCCGGCTCCAGCGCCGGATCCAGGCGGGCCAGCCCGTACGGGGCGGCCGGCAAGGTGGCGAACCACTGCGGCAGCCGCGGCTCCAGCCGGTCGAGGTGGCCGCGGAACCGGGCCTCGACCTCCTCGGGCGTCCGGGCGTACAAGCGGGGCTCGGTCCGCAGCCGCTCGTGGAACTCGGCCTCGGTGCCGTGGAAGCCGAGGGCCTCGCGCACCTCCCGCATCCGCTCGGCTAGTTCGCGGCACTGGTCGCGGCCGAGCTCGTGCAGCCGCTCGGGACCGGTGTCGCTCCCGGTGTGGGTCCGGACGAAGTCCCGGTAGGCCTCCTCGCCGCCCTCGTAGTGCGCCCACCCGACGTCCCGCGGCGCCCCTCCCGGGTACGCCGGGTCGTCGACGCACCCGAGCAGCCGGTCGAAGGCCGGCGCCAACTCGGCCTCCACCAGCCGCCGGACACCGTCCCGGAGGCGTCCGCGCCCGGCCGGCCCGAGCCCACCGAGCCGGTCGTCCGCCACCGTGACCCGGCGCCCGGCGGAGGACCGCAGACCCTCGACCGTGGCCCGCACCCCGGCCAGGGCCGGCGCCGGCACCCGGAAACCGCGCGCGGCCTGGCCGGCCACCTTGTCACCGATCGAGCCGACCACCCGCGCGAGGTCGTGCACCAGCGCCACGTACCGTTCACCGTCGGCTGGTTCGGCGAATCGGAAGGCGCCCAGGACGGCATCGACGTACAGCGACAGCGGGAAGAGCCGGTACGGCGTGGCGGCCGGCGTCAGCCAGTACCACCGGTGGGCGCGCAACTCCTGTTCCGCCAGCGCCACGAGGACGGCCGCGGTGTCGGCATCGGCGCCGGACAGCTCCGCGCCGTCCAGCGGCCGCATCCGCTCCAGCACGCCGGCCGCGAACCGCTCCCGCTCCTCGGACTCGGCGAGCGACGCCCCCGGCAGCGCCTCGACCGGGAGCCCCTGGCGGACCCGCAGCAACGGCTCCCGCTCCAGCAGGAACTCCCAGTAGCGGTCCGCCAGATGGCCCACCTCACGGCCCGGCTCGTTCGTCGTCATGTCGACACAGTGTGGCGACGACGGACCGCCAGGTCACCCGGCAGACGGCGGACAGGCCCCGACACCCCTCGAAAGAGTGAACCAGGGGCACTCCGCCGCCGCGCCCCGCGCCCCGGCGCCCACCGCTCCCCACAAGGCGGGAGCACTGCGCCCCTTGAATCGAACACGCCTTTCCCCCATGTAAGTTGACTCGCCATCGCCAAGGCCCGGTGGCACCATGACGCCATGCTCCGTCGCCCCCCGCCGGCCGCCCTCGCGGCCGCCCTGACCGCTGCGGCCCTCGCGCTCAGCGGCTGCGGCAGCACTGCCACGTCCTCGACGAGCACCCCCCTGGTGGACCGCGGGACCGTCCGGATCGCGGCGGCCGGCGAGACCCCGAGCTTCGACCCGTACTCCACCTTCGGTGCCTCCCAGGCCCGCTACGCCTACGACTCCCTGGTGAACGTCGCCCCCGACGGCACCCTGGTCACCGGCCTGGCCACGTCCTGGCAGGCCACCGCCACCACCGCCGACTTCACCCTCCGCCCGGGCGTCACCTGCTCCGACGGCACACCCCTCACCGCCTCCGCCGTCGCCCGGGCCCTCAGCTACGCGGGCGACCCGGCCAACCAGCTCGCCGGCGCCCAGACCGTCCTGCCGAACGTGCCGTTCACCGCCACCGCCGACGACACGACCGGCACGGTATCCGCGACCACCACCGTTCCCTTCCCGTTCCTCACCCGCAGCATCGGCCTGCTGCCGATCGTCTGCCCGGCCGGCCTCGACCACCCCCGGTCGCTGGACCGCACCACCCAGGGCACCGGCCCCTACGTGCTCACCCGCTACACCCCCGGCGGGCCCTACGAGTTCACCGTCCGCGACGGCTACACCTGGGGGCCCGCCGGGGCGACCACCGCGGCGCCCGGCCTCCCCGCGCGCATCGTCATCTCCGTCGTCCCCCAGGCCTCCACCGCGGCGAACCTGCTGCTCACCGGCGGCGTCGACATCGCGAACGTGAACGGTCCCGACCGCGCCCGGCTCACCGGCCACGGCCTGGCCGTCACCGACGTGGCCACCGTGGTCGGGCTGACCTTCTTCAACCAGCGCCCCGGCCGGGCCCTCGCCGACCCGGCACTGCGCCGCGCCCTGGTCTCCGCCCTCGACCGCCAGGGGCTCGCCAACGTCGCGGTCGGCGGCACCGGCCGCCCCGCCACCGACTTCGGCGCCGAGGGCGCCCTCTGCCACGCCGACCTCGCCGACGCCAACCTGCCCGCCCAGGACGGCGCCGAGGCCCTGCGCGCGGCCGGCTGGACCCGCTCCCCCGGCGGCCCGCTCACCAAGGACGGCCGGGCGCTGCGGCTCCGCCTGATCACCAGCCCCGACCTCGGCCCGACCCTCTCCTCCGTCGCCGAGCTGATGGCCCGGCAGTGGACGGCGCTCGGCGCGCGGGTCGACCTGGTCAGCGAGAGCCTGCCCGCCCTCGTCAACGCCATGTACCAGAGCGCCGACTTCGACGTGGTGGTCGGCACCTCGCCGGGCTTCGCCCTGCCGGTCGGCTTCATCCCCTTCTTCTCCGGCCCCACCCCCGCCCAGGGCCTCAACTTCGCGGGCGTGCGCAACCCCGAGTACGACGCCCTGGTCGCCCAGGCCCTCCGGGAGACCGACACGACGGGCTGCGGCACCTGGAACCGGGCCGCCGCCGCGCTCTTCCGCGCGGCCGACGCCCTGCCGATCGCCGACGGCCGGAGCGGCGTGTACGGCCACCGCACCACCTTCACCACCACCTTCGGCGGCCAGCTCGTCCCCACCAGCATCCGCCTCCACCAGTGACCGGGGCCACCATGTCCGTACCCCGCCTGCTGCGGCACCCCTGGACCGTGTTCCTCGGCCGCCGCACCGTCCGGCTGCTCCTCTCCCTCGCGGTCGTCCTCACCGCCTCGTTCGCGATGATCCGCCTCGTCCCCGGCGACCCGGTCCGCGCCGCGCTCGGCGTCGACGCCGCCCCCGCCCTGGTCGCCGCCCGCAGACACAGCCTCGGGCTCGACGCGCCGTTCCTGTCCCAGTACCGGCACTACCTCGGCGGCCTCCTGCACGGCGACCTCGGCACCTCGCTGACCACCGGGACACCGGTCGCGGAGCTGGTCCGCACCCGGCTGCCGGCCACCCTGGAGATCGCCGGGCTGGCCTTCCTGGCCACCCTCGCCGTCGCCCTGCCCGGCGGCCTGCTGGCCGCCGTCCGCACCCGCGACGGCCGCCGCCCGCGCACCGAGCTGGCGTTCACCGCCGTCACCGCCGGCCTGACCGGGGTCCCGGACTTCGTCCTGGCCGCCGGACTCACCGCGCTGCTGGCCGTCGGCCTCCAACTCCTCCCGGTGGCCGGCGCGGCGGGCGTCGAGTCCTTCGTCCTGCCCGTCCTCGCCCTCTCCCTCGCGCCCACCGCCGTCCTGCTGCGCATCGTCCGGGTGGAGGCGCTGAAGGTGCTGGACGAGGACTACCTGCGCACCGCCCGGAGCAAACGGCTGTCCCCCGCGCGGTACTACCTGCGGCACGCGGCACCGAACACGGCCACCGCCGCGCTCACCGTCGCCGGGAGCCTGCTGCCCGGCCTGATCGCCGGCACCGTGCTGGTCGAGAAGGTCTTCGCCTGGCCCGGCATCGGCTCCGCCCTGGCGCAGTCCGTGGTCGCCCAGGACTACCCGGTGGTCCAGGCGATGGTGCTGGTGCTGGGCACCACCGTGCTGCTCGCCGGTCTCCTGGTCGACGTGCTGCTCGCCGTGCTCGACCCCCGCTCGGCGATCAGGGAGATGTGACCATGAGCCTTCCGTCCGGCCTCCGGCGCTCGCCCATGGCCTGGGTCACCGCCGTCATGCTGGCCTCGCTCGTCCTGCTCGCGCTGGTCGGACCGCTGGTCTGGGGCGCGGCGGCCGACCGCCCGGACCCCTCGGCGGTGCTCCAGGGGCCGTCCGCGGGGCACCCGTTCGGCACCGACAACCTCGGCCGGGACCTGCTCGCCCGGGTCCTGGCGGCCACCCGGCCCTCCCTGCTGCTCGCGCTGGCGGCCGTCCTGCTCGGCGCGAGCGCGGGGGTCCTGCTCGGGGCCGCCACCGCCGTGCTCGGCCGGCGCGCCCGCCGGCTGACCGCCGGACTGGTCAACCTCCTGCTCGCCTTCCCGGCGCTCCTGGTCGCGATGTTCCTCGCGGTCGTGTTCGGCGCGGGCGCCGCCGGGGCGATGCTGGCCCTCGCGGCCGCGGGCGTCCCCGGCTTCGCCCGGCTCGCCCAGACCCTCGCCGCCGGGGTGGCGGGCACCGACCACCTGGCCGCGGCCCGGGTCCTCGGCCTGCGCCGCCTGCGGCTGCTGTGGCGGCACGTCCTGCCCAACATCGCCGAGCCGCTGCTCCTGGCCACCACCACGGCGGCGGGGACCTCCCTGGTCGCCCTCTCCGGGCTGAGCTTCCTCGGCCTGGGCGTCCAACCGCCCGGCTACGACTGGGGGCAGCTGCTCAACCAGGGGCTCGACCGCGTCTACGCCGAGCCGCTGCCCGCCCTCGCACCCGGTCTGGCCATCCTCTACGCGGCCCTGACCTTCCAACTGCTCGGCGAGGTCCTGGCCGGGAGCGTCGCCCGGCGCGGCCCGGCGCCGCGCACACCCGTACCGACGCCCGCCGCGAGCGGCCCCGCCGAGGACGGCCTGGTGCTCCAGGTCGAGGACCTCCACGTCGAACTCCCCACCCCTGACGGCGTGATCCGGCCGGTGCGCGGCGTCAGCCTCGCCCTGCGGCCGGGCGAGACCGTCGGGCTCGTCGGCGAGTCGGGGTCGGGCAAGTCGCTCACCGCGCTCGCCGTCGCCGACCTGCTGCCGTACGGCGCCCGGGCGCCCCGGCGCACCCTGCGGCTGCTCGGGGCCGACCTCGCCGCCCTGCCCCCGAAGGAACGGGACCGGCACCTCGCGACGGGCCTGGCGGTGATCTTCCAGAACCCGGCCTCGGCGCTCAACCCGTCCCTGCGGATCGCCACCCAGCTCACCGAGACCGTCCGGGCCCACCGGGGCGCGAGCCGTGCCCGGGCCGCCGCGGAGGCCGCCGACGCGCTGCGCCGGGTCGCCCTCCCCCCGGCGCTGCTGCGCTCCCGCCCCCACCAGCTCTCCGGCGGCCAGCGCCAGCGCGTGATGATCGCCTCCGGGCTGATGGTGCGTCCGGGCCTGATCATCGCCGACGAGCCGACCACCGCGCTCGACGTCACCGTGCAGCGGCAGATCACCGGGCTGCTGTCCGAGATCCGGCGGGACACCGGCGCCGCGATCCTGTTCATCAGCCACGACGTCGCGCTCGTCGGGGAGTTCTGCGAACGCGTCCTGGTGATGTACGCGGGCACCATCGTCGAGGCCCTGCCCGCCGACCGCCTCGCCGACGGCGCCCGGCACCCCTACACCCGGGCCCTGGTCGCCTCGGTCCCGGAGCTCACCGCCGACCGCGACCGGCCGCTGCGGACCGTCGACGGCGCACCGCCCGACCCGCTGCTGCCCGCCCCGGGGTGCGCGTTCGAGCCCCGCTGCCCGCGCCGCCGGGACCACTGCGCCGAGCAGGCCCCGCCGCTGGAGGACCTCGACGCCGGCCACCTGGTCGCGTGCTGGTCCCCGGTACCGGTGGCGGCGGACCCGGAGACGGTGACCGCTTCATGACCGAACTCCAGGTGACCGGCCTCACCGTCCGCCACCCCGGCCCGCGCGGCCCGGTCACCGCCGTGGACGGCGTCTCGCTGGAGGTCCCGTCCGGTACGACGCTCGGGCTCGTGGGCGAGTCCGGCTCCGGCAAGTCGAGCCTGGCCCGCGCGATCGTCGGCCTCACCCCCGTGCACGCCGGCCGGGTCCTGCTCGACGGCCGGGAGGCCCGCACCCGCACCGTCCGCGACCGCCGCCGGCTCGGCCGCCTGGTCCAGGTCGTCCTCCAGGACCCGGACACCGCGCTCGACCCGCGGATGACGGTCCGCCAGACGCTCGTCGAAGCGGCCACCGTCTTCCGCCGGCTCGACCGGCCCGCACGCGCCGAACGCGTCACCGAACTGCTCGGCCTCGTCGGCCTGGACCCGCGGCTCGCCGACCGGCTGCCGCGCCGGCTCTCCGGCGGGCAACGCCAACGGGTCGCCATCGCCCGCGCCCTGGCCGTCGAACCCGGCCTGCTGATCGCCGACGAGATCACCTCGTCGCTCGACGTCTCGGTGCAGGCCTCCGTGCTCAACACGATCCGGGAACTCCAGCGGCGGCTCGGCCTGTCCATGCTGTTCATCGGCCACAACCTGCCGGCGGTCTGCCACGTCTCCGACGCGGTGGCGGTCATGCGGCACGGCCGGATCGTGGAAACCGCCCCCACCGGAACCCTCCTGCGCGCCCCGCGGCACCCGTACACTCGGACGCTACTCGCCGCCGTGCCGAGCCTGCGCACGCCGCCGCCCGGGGAGGGGCCGCCATGACCGACGTTCGACCGGACGCCGTGGTCGTCGGAGCCGGGGTGATCGGCGCCGCCGTCGCCCTCGAACTCGCGCGCGCCGGGCGGCAGGTGGTCGTCGTGGACAAGGCGGGCGCCGTCGGCCACGGGTCCACCAGCGCCTCCAGCGCGATCATCCGCTTCAACTACTCCACCTTCGCGAGCGTCGCCACCGCCTGGGAGGCGCAGCACCTCTGGACATCCTGGCCCGACCACCTGCGGCTCACCGGCCCCCGCCCGCTCGCCGCCTTCCACCGCACCGGCGCCGTGCTGCTCGACTCCCCCGAGGTCGAACCCTCCGAGACCGCCGCCCTGTTCGAGCGCGCCGGCGTCCCGTACGAGCGGTGGGACGCCCCGACGCTGCGCAAGCGCCTTCCCGGGATCGACCCCGGACGGTACTGGCCGCCGAAGCCGGTGGACGACGACGCCTTCTTCGCCGACCCGTCCGGCGAACTCGGCGCCCTGTTCACCCCGGACGCCGGGTACGTCGACGACCCCCGGCTCGCCGCCCTGAACCTCGCCGACGCCGCGATCGGGCTGGGCGCCCAACTCCTCCTCCACCACACCGTGGTGGCCGTCGACCGGCACGCGGACCGGGTCACGGGCGTCCGCCTGGCCGACGGCTCCCGGATCGCCGCACCCGTCGTGGTCAACGCCGCCGGCCCGTGGTCGGGCGGCCTCAACCGGCTGGCGGGCGTCGGCGCCGACTTCACGATCGGTGTGCGTCCGCTGCGCGAGGAGGTCCACCAGGTCCCCGCACCGGACGTCCGGACCGCCGACCCCTTCCCCCTGGTCGCCGACCTCGACGTCGGCACCTACGTCCGCACGGCCCCCGGCGGGCAGCTCCTGGTCGGCGGGACCGAGCCGGACTGCGACCCGCACGAGTGGATCGACGACCCGGACGAGGCCGATCCCCGCCCCACCGCCCGGCGCTTCCGCACCCAGGTGACCCGGGCGGCACGCCGGTTCCCCGCGCTCCGGGTCCCCAACCGGCCCCTCGGCGCGGCGGGCGTGTACGACGTCGCCGACGACTGGACCCCGATCTACGACCGCACCGCCCTCGACGGCTACTACGTCGCGATGGGCACCAGCGGCAACCAGTTCAAGAACGCCCCGCTGGTGGGCCGCTACCTCGCCACCCTGATCGACCGGGTCGAGGCCGGGCACGACCACGACGGCGCCCCGGTGCACTTCCGCTGCGACCACACCGGCACCGTGGTCGACCTGG
This sequence comes from Kitasatospora sp. NPDC001119, assembly GCF_053598475.1. NCBI lineage: Bacteria > Bacillati > Actinomycetota > Actinomycetes > Kitasatosporales > Streptomycetaceae > Kitasatospora > Kitasatospora sp. NPDC001119. The sequence goes on along the minus strand of NZ_JBSFKI010000039.1, from coordinate 50,629 downwards.
GCGCCTTCTCCCGCCGGCGCCCGGTCCGGACGGACTCCGCGCGGACGGTCATGGGCTGATCGGGGGCAGCTCGCGCACCAGGTCCCCGACCACGCCGACCACGAACTCGGGCGCCTCGTGCGGGAAGTCGTGGCCCGTCCCCGCCGGTGTGTACACCAGCCTCGACGCCGTCGACGCCGCCAGGTAGCGGACCCTGCTGCGGAGGTAGAAGCGGCTGATCCGCTCGGCCTCGACCGCGTCCCGGGCACCGGCCAGCACCGCCTCGCCGCCGATCAGGTCCCGCGGTACCACCAGCACCAGCGGCAGGTCCCCGAGGTCCCCGTCGTACACCACGGTCTCCCAGCCCACCTGTGCCAGCCCGGACGGCGACAGCTCGGCGAAGATCGACGCGGCGGCGCAGCCCGGCCCGGTCCGGCCGCCGGAGCCCCGGTGCGCGCCGAACAGCTGCCGCACCGCCATCAGCAGGACGCCCCGGCGCAGCGCCGCGAGCTGCCCGTTGGGCGGCGCGAAGGCGATGACCTCCAGGGGGGTCGGGTCCAGCAGGACGAGCCCCGCCACCAGGTCCGGCCGGCGCCTGGCCACGTTCGCGACCAGCAGCCCGCCGAAGGAGTGGCCGACGAACACGAAGGGTGCCCGCTCCCCCGCCGCCTCCAGCGCCGCCGGCAGCTCCGCCGCCTCGGCCGCCGTCGTCCGGGGGAACGGCCCGACGTCGCTCCAGCCCGTCCCCGGGCGGTCGACCAGCACCGACCGGGCCTGGGCCGACAGCATCGTGTGCAGTTCCCGGAGGTCCTCGCCGGGGGCGTGCCCGCCGGGCATCCAGACCACCGTCGGCCCCGCCCCGGCCCGGCCCTCGGCGAGGACGTGCATCCGGTGACCGCCCACGTCCACCAACCGCCCCGGCGGCGGATGCGCCCGCGCCTCCCGGGCCACCAGCACCAGGTGCCGAACGGCCCCGGCCGCCAGCAGCACCCCGGCGGCCAGCGCCAGGCCAGCGAGCGCCACCGACCAGGCCGCCCCCACCGCGAGGAGGCCACCGCCCGCTGCCGCCACCGCCAGCGCGACCGGCGCCCCGATCCAGTCCCGGCTCACCACTGCGAGCAGGGAGTTCGCCATTCGTCCGTCCCGTCGCATCGGCCCTCCGCGACAGCAGCGCGTCCGACAACTGCCCCCTGGCCTTCTCTTTCCCGCCCGCTCGTGCCCTCACCCTGATCGACTCCCCCACAGTCCGGCATTTCCGGGTACCCGGGCGCACCCGGGGCCGGGCCGGTCGGCTGCCGGCCGGGCACCGCCGGACCGACCCGATCCGTCCGGCCCTCTGGTCCCGGCTCCGTGACCGGTCGAAGATGGCGGCATGGGTGTCGACGGAGCGGGTGCCGGGCTGCTGGTGACGAACGTGCGCGTCTTCGACGGGACGGGAGCGGAGGCGGCGCCGGGGTACGTCCGGGTGGAGCGGGACAGGATCGCGGAGGTGGTGCTGGACCGTCCCTTCCCGTCCGGTCCCCCGGGTGGCGCGACGGTGCTCGACGGCGGAGGCCGCACCCTCATCCCCGGGCTCACCGACGCCCACGTCCACCTGTTCGCGGCCGGCGGCACCATGGCGGAGCTCCAGCTCGCCCCGACCGGCACCGTCTACTACCAGGCCCTGGCCGCGGCCCGCTCCATGCTGATGCGCGGCTTCACCACGGTGCGGGACATGGCCGGCGACACCGAGCCGCTGCGGCGGGTGCTGGACCGCGGGCTGTTTCCCGGCCCGCGGATCTACCCGAGCCAGGCGGCCGTCTCCCAGACCTCCGGCCACGGGGACTTCGGGACGGTCCACGACGCCCCGACCGCCCTGGGCGGGCCGCCGGCCCGGAGCGAGCAGCTCGGGTTCACCCGGGTGGCCGACGGGCCGGAACGGGTGCTCGCCGCGGTGCGCGAACAGCTCAGGAAGGGCGCCACCCAGATCAAGCTGATGGCCGGCGGCGGCGTCAGCTCCGAGTTCGACCCGCTGGACGTCCTGCAGTTCACCCCGGCCGAACTGGAGGCCGCCGTCGCCGCGGCCTCCGACTGGGGCACCTACGTGACCGTGCACGTCTACACCTCCGAAGGCGTCCGCCGCGCGGTACGAGCCGGGGTGCGCTGCGTCGAGCACGGGCACCTCCTCGACGAGGACACCGTCCGCCACCTCGCGGAGCAGGGCGTCTGGCTGAGCACCCAGCCGTTCGAGGTCGACGACCACCACTACGCCTCCCCGGACAGCGCCCGCAAGAACCGCGAGGTCTGCGAAGGCGTCGCCCGCACCATCGGCTGGGCGGTGCGGCACGGCGTGCGGCTGGCCTTCGGCACCGACCTGGTCTTCGACCCCGGGAAGGCCCACCGGCAGAACGAGATGCTCGTCCGGCTCGGCGGCCACCTCGGCCCGGTCGAGGCCCTGCGGACGGCCACCTCCGGCAACGCCGAGCTGTTCCGCCTGTCCGGCCGCCGGGACCCCTACCGTGCCGCACCGCTCGGCGTCATCGCGCCGGGCGCCTGGGCCGACCTCCTGGTCGTCGACGGCGACCCGACCACCGACCTGTCCGTGCTCGCCGACCCCGAACGGAACCTGCGACTGATCGTCAAGGACGGCGTCGTCCACAGGAACGAACTCGGTTGACCCCGGGTCAGCTTGTCAGGCGTGCCGGAGGCAGAGGGTTCCCCACTGGAATCCCGCACCGATCCCCGACAGCACATAGGTGTCCCCCGGGAGCAGGGCGCCTCCGGCCATCGTGGCGTGGAGCGCGGTGAACAGCCCGGCCGACCCGGTGTTGCCCAGCCGCTCGACCGTGACGGGGACGCGCTCGCGGGGAACGCCCAGGGCGGTCATGGTCTCGGTGAGGATGTTCAGGTTGGCCTGGTGCAGGAAGAAGTGCCGGATCCGGTCGACCGGCACCCCGGCCCGGTGCGCGGCGCTCGCGATGCTCTCGGGCAGGCGGGTGGTGGCGGTGTTCCAGACGGCACGGCCGTCCATCCGCAGGTAGTGCTCCCCGGCGGCGACGGTGGCCGCGGTGGTGGGCAGCCGGGAGCCCCCGGCGGGGATCTGGACGCCGTAGGAGAGCTGGGAGCCCAGGTCGTAGGAGAGCAGGCCCGCTCCGGCCTCGTCGGTGCGGGTGAGCACCACGGCCGCCGCGGCGTCTCCGAAGAACACCCCGGCGGTGCGGTCGGTCGGATCGGTGACCCTGGAGGCGCAGTCGGCCGCGAGCAGCAGGACGGTGCTGATGGAGGGGTTCTGCAGGAGGTGGGCGGCGATCAGCACGGCCTGGACGCCGGAGGCACAGGCCGCCTGGGTGACGTCCAGGGACAGGGCGCGGTGGGCGCCAAGGGCGTCCTTGACGATCAACGCGGTCGACAGGAGCGGCTGGTCCCCGGTGTAGGAGGCGACGATGACCGCGTCCAGCTGGGCAGGCCCGACCCCGGCGGCCTCCAGGGCCGGGTGGGCCGCGGCGACGCACATGTCGGAGGTCGCCAGGTCCGGGGCCAGCCGCCGGCGCTCACGGATACCGGTGCGGCTGGTGATCCACTCGTCACTGGTGTCCAGGGTGCGGGTGAGCTGCTCGTTGGTCACGACGGTCGGCGGAAGGTACACCCCCGTCCCGGCGACGGCGAACGGCACGGGCAGGCCGGCGCCGGTCTGGTGGTGCAGCGTCTGCTCCACGGTGACGGTCACAGCAGGGTGCTCCGCCCGGATTCGATCGGTCCGCCGCGAGAGGCTCCCATGGTTCTTTTCCTTCCCCTGCCGGTCCGTCATTTTTCAGTACCGTCGCATCGTTCCATGAAACATCGGGGCCAGATGTCTCGTGGTAATCCGTAAGCGTGACGAAGCCGCCGACGAATTGACATCCAGCCGCCGTGATGTGCTATCGACCGGATTCCTGAAATGGATCCGCGCAGGAAAGATGAATACGCCGCTCTCACAATTGACCGTCCACTCCGAAAAGTCGTACGAAAAGAGCGCGGATGACCGATCCAACGGTGTACCAGGGGTCGCCGATGGCGAGGGCGTCGAACTGCGGGGCTCGACGGCGGCCCGGGCATCATCGCCGCCGGTGGCTGCGGCGAGTCGCGAATCTCGATGGCGTTGCGGCGCTGGTGCTGCCAGGGTGTCCCCGTGCTGAAGAAGTTACTCTTCATGACTCTAGCCGGACATGGACACATCAATCCAATGGTGCCGTTGGTCGAGGAACTCGTACGGCGCGGGCACCAGGTGGACTACGCCACCGGAGCAGGCCACGCCGCCGCGGTCACCAGTGCCGGCGCACGCTGGTTGGAACTGCCGCCGCTGGAGCCGTTCACACCACCATCGAAGATCGGCCCAGAGGCCGTGGCCGGCTGGTTACGCCACTACTTCGCGGCAATGCGCGCGACCTACCCGGTGTTGCAGAAGTACTGCGCCTCGGAGCCGGTGGACGCAATCTGTTACGACACGACGAACTGGCCTGCCCGGACCATCGCCAAGAGGCTGGGGATCCCCGCCGTGCAGTGCTTCCCTCACCTCGCCTCGAACGAGGCGTACTCACTGGACCGGCAGTTGACCGCAGGGCTCGACACCGGCGATCCGGCGATGGCCTTGCTCGCCGCTGACTGTGAGGCCTTCTCCACCGAGTACGGCGTCCCGCTCGGTGTCGCCGACACCATGACGATGGCGGACGGGCTCAACCTCGTGTTCGTCCCGCGAGAGTTCCAGCCGGCCGCTGACAGCTTCGACGAACGTTTTCACTTCGTCGGCCCCTCGATGGGCAGTCGCGAGCAGACCGAGCACTGGTCGCCGCCCGACCCCGACGCGCCACTGCTGTATGTCTCACTGGGCACCGTCTTCAACGGTCACCCGGAGTTCTACCGCGCCTGCATCGACGCCATCGCCGACGGGCCCTGGCAGCTGGCGATGACCGTGGGCGATACGGATGCCGCCGTACTCGGCGCCATCCCGAGCCGGGTGGACGTCCGGTCGCGGTTCCCGCAACTGGCGGTACTCCGCCATGCCACCGCCTTCGTATCGCACGCCGGAATGAACTCCGTTATGGAGGCGCTGCATTACGAGGTCGGCCTCGTCGCCGTCCCGCGGACACCCGAGCAGGCTGCCAACGCCGGGCGCCTGGGGGAACTCGGGCTCGGCGAACGCCTGGACGCCGACATGGTGAGCGCCGAGGCACTGCGGGCGGCGATCGACAGGGTCGCCTCAGACCCGGCAGTACGCGTCAGCCTTGCGGGAATGCGCCAAGCCATCCTGCGAAGCGGTGGAGTCACACGCGGCGCCGACGTGATCGAGCAGTACCTCCGTCAGCACTCCGTGTGACTCTGCGCTCCTGCGTCGCCCTCACCGGAAGCGGGTGCGGCCACCGCGTGATCGTCAAGAGCTGTGTGGACCGGTCGTCGCCGTCTCCGTCGACGGCGACCGCCTGGCCTCCGGGACACCGGCGTTCACGAGGACGGCTGTCCCGGAGCATCGGTGCCGTCCGGCTCGTCACCAGGTGGCGGGCAGGTGCAGGGGGCTGCGGGTGGAGGTGCCGAGCCGCCATTCGATCCCGGTGGTCGGCAGGGTGAGGCGCAGGCCGGGCAGGCGGGCGGCGAGACGGTGGAGGGCGATCCGCATCTGAAGGCGGGCCAGCCACGCGCCGGGGCAGAAATGGGGACCGGCGCCGAAGGCCAGGGTGCCGGCTTCCAGCGGGTCGAACAGCCGGCTGAGGGAATCGGGTGGGAAAACGCCCGGGTCCCGGCTGGCGGTGGTGCGGTCGGCCGCGACGATGTCGCCGGCGCCGATGGTCACGCCGCCCAGCTCGACCTCCTCGGCGGTACGAAGGAGGCTTCCGGGGCGTTCCCTGTTGGCCCCCAGGGGGATGGTGTGCAGCAGCCGCTCCGCCGCCAGGGCGGCCGCCGCCTCGTCCGAGCCGATGCGGCTCCAGGCGTCGGGGCGTTCGGCGAGCAGGTAGAGCACCGCGTTGGCCAGCGTGGTCATGCTGGTCTCGTGTCCGGCCACCATCAACCCGCACACGAGGTTGACCAGTTGGCGCTCGGACACCTCACCCTCGCGGTCCGCGGCCCGGACGATGGCGCTGACCAGGTCGTCGCCGGGTGCGCGTCGGCGGTCGGCGAGCAGCCCGGCCACGTACGCGGTGAACTCTCGCATCGCGCGGACGACTTCGGCGGGGTCGCGGTCGGCGGTGGCGAAGGCGAGTTCGGTCCAGTCCCGGACGCGTCCGAGGTCCTCGCCGGGGAGGTCCATCATCCTGGCGATCACCTCGCTCGGCAGCGGCCTGGTGTACCCGGTGACCAGATCGGCCGGGGCGCCGAGCCGCACGAGGTCGTCCAGCAGCCGGTCGACCACGGAGGTCACCCACGGACGCGACCGCTCGATCGCGCCGGGGGTGAACGCCCGTTGGAAGACGCGGCGCATCCGGTGGTGCTCGATCCCGTCCTTGTGGAACATCGAGTCCCGGTCGCTGCCCAGATTGGGCGTGTCACTCAGCGGCGGCGCGTCCGGGGCGAACAGCAGCGACCGCTTGAACCGGGCGTCCACGAGGGCCCGGCGGACGTCGTCGTAGCGCGTGACCAGCCAGATCGGAGTGCCGTTCGGCAGCTGCTCACGGCGCGGCGGCCCCACGGGCGGCAGCTCCATGCGGTGCATCGGGACCAGCCGTGCTCCGGGGACAGTGGTTGTGAGGTTCTCGGTCTGGGGCAACGGGTTCCCCCTGGGATCGTCGGATGGCTGCGGTGCGGCCAGCGGGCAGGCACCGGCGGCTCTCGGGCGGGTCACCGCCCGCCGTCGGCGTCGGACGGACGGGAACGGTGGTTCGCGGACGTCATGGTGGCGAAGCGGCAGCCGGGGCGCCAACCGGCCCGCGCAGGGTTCACCCGTCCGGCGGCAGACGGCCGGGCGTCCCGCCTCCGGTCCGACAGTTCCCCTGGCCCTGTCCGCCTACCGCCGGCCGCTCGCCGCGAGCGGGCGGGAGCGCAGCAGGGCGCGGGTCGGCAGGGCCGTCGCGGCGAGGCAGAGGGCCACGGCCGCGGCGGCCAGCGGCAGGGCGGTGCCGGGCGGGACGTACGGCGGGGCGTCGGCGAGGCCCCGGGCGATCGGGACCAGGGTGATCCAGGCGATGAGGCCGCCGAGCAGCAGCCCGGTCGCGGCCACCAGCAGGGCCTCCCAGCGCATCATGCCGCGTATCTGGCGGCGGGTGGCGCCGGTGAGGCGGAGCAGGGCCACCTCGCGGCCGCGGTCCAGGACGGTCATCACCAGGGTGTTGGCGGCGGTGATCGCGGCGAAGCCGCCGAGGACGGCCGCCATCACGGAGTTCGCCCAGTCGCCGGCCTCGCGCCTGCGGTCGGTCTGCGCGACGTACCCGGCGCGGTCGGCCACCGTGAGCCCGACGACCGTGGCAGCCCCGGTGGTGGAGGCCTCGGCGGGGAGCTTCGCCAGCCGGGCGGCGACGTCCGCGCGGTCGGCTCCGGGTGCGTCCGCGACGAGCACCTGGCTGTCGTAGGCGACGGCGGCGTGTGCGGCGACGGCGGCCCGGGGCAGGATCAACTGCCCGAAGCCGAGGCCGCGTTCGTAGGTGGCGACGACCGTCAGCTGTGTCTGGGTGCCGTCGCCGAGCCAGAAGGAGGCGCGGTCGCCGACGCTGTGGCCGAGCCTGTCGGCGAGGGCCGCGTCGAGGGCGACGGTGTCCGTGCCCCGGGCGAGGTCGGCGAGCGAGCCGCTGCGCACGCCCAGGTCGAGGACCCGGGGCAGCCTCGTCGGATCGCCGGACACGCCGAGGGCGTTGGCGGAGCGGAGCTTCCCGTCGGAGCGGTAGACGGCTCCGGTGCGCAGCACGCCCACGGCGGCTTCGACGCCGGGCACTTCGGCGGCCCGTTCGGCGGTGGCGGCGGGCAGGCCGCGACCGGTGGAGCCGAGCACGTGGTCGGCGACGACCCCGGCACGCAGCTGTTCGCCGGTGGCGTGCCCGACGCTGCTCTGGATGAACAGCATGGTGCCGCAGAAGGCACTGACCATCACGATGGGTGTGATCGCGGAGGTCAGCCGGCGGGCGTCGGCCCGGGCGTTGTCGGCGGCCAGCGATCCGGCGGTGCCGCCCGCGCCCGCCCGCAGCGGCAGGCCGAGCACCCCGGCGGCGACCCGGGCCACCCAGGGGCCGAGCAGGGCGGTGGCCACCAGGAAGCACATGACCACGCCGAGCGCGGTGTTGGCGGCGTTCTCACCGCTCAGGCCGGCGGCGACGGCGGCCAGCACGACGCCGCCCACGACGGCCGCCAGGCCGAGGAGGGCCCGCACCACGCCCGCCCGTCCGGCCGGCACCGAGGCCTCTCCGAGTGCCTGGCCGGGGCGCAGGCGGGAGGGACGGTGCGCGGCGAGGTAGCCGGCGGCCAGCGCGGCCAGCGAGCAGGTGGCGACGGCGACGAGCGCGGGGACCGCTCCGACGTCCAGTTCGACGCCCTCGGGGACGGCGCCGCGGGAGACCAGTCCGTCGAACCACCAGCGGGCCAGCGCCACGCCCGGGACGAGGCCGAGCAGGCCGGCGAGGGGAGCCACCAGCATCGCCTCGGTGGCGACCGTGCGGCGGATCTGACGGGGGGTCGCGCCGACGGCGCGCAGCAGGGCGAACTCGCGGGCCCGCTGACCGACGGCCAGGGCGACGGTGGACACCACCACGAAGACGGCCGTCATGGTGGCGGTGCCGCCGAAGGATCCGCCGATCGCGATCAGCAGCGTCCGGCTCTGCCCGAGCCCAGGCTGCTCGACGGAGCCGCGGTCCTCGCCGGTGACCACCCTGATCCCGGTGGGCGACGCCCCGGAGGCCTGCCGGCCGGCGGTGTCGCGCAGGGCCTCGCGGAGCCGGCGGGCGAGGTCCTTGGCGCCGACGCCCTCGCTCGGCTGGACGGCGATGGCGTCCGCCTGGCCGGGGTGACCGGAGAGCTGCCCGGCCACCGCGTCGGCGAACCAGGCCGTCGGGCCGGCGTTCTGCGGCGCGGCCAGGCCGGAGATCCGGTAGGTGCCGCTGCCGCCGGGTGCGACCAGGGTGAGGCTCGCGCCGGATGCCAGCCGGGCGTCCCGTGCGGTGGCGGCGTCCAGGACCACCTCGTCCGGGCCGGGGGCGCGGCCCTCGACCAGGGTGTCCGCGCCGCCGGCGATGCCGAGCGCCGCGTACCCGCGCCCGGTCAGGCCGGGTGTGGCCGGACCCGGCTGGATCGGGAAGGCGGTGTCGGGACGGGCCGCCGCGACACCGGGCAGGGCGGCGATGCGCTGGGCCAGGGCCGCATCCACCCGGGGCCGGTCGGGCACCGGCCGATCGACGGCCTTCTCCTTCTTGTTGACCTTGCGGACGATCCCGATGTCCGGACCGGCCGCGACGACGACCGGCGCCTGCGCGTAGCGCACCGGGGGCACGCTCGCGGTGACGCCGGTCTGCAACAGGGTGCCGCAGCCCATGATGACCGCCGCGCCGAACAGCAGGGCGACGAAGGTCCCCGCGAAGGAAGGCGGCCGGAAGCGCACGGAGGCGCGCGCGAGTCCGTTGCTCATGCCGCCGCCCCCGATGGGGCGGTGGAGCTACCGCGGCCCGGCGCGAGGTCGACCCCGCGCACCGCGTGCACCGTCCCGACGCCGCGCCCGTGACCGCGCCGCACCGCACGCGGTCCGATCGCGGGGCGGGCGGGGGCGTGAGGCTCGGGCGGTTCGTACTCCGGGCGGTGGTGGCGGGCTGCCATGGTGCTGCCATCCCTCGTGGATCGTGTCCGTCAGCGACGGGGTCCAGGCTAGGAACGGCGGGTGGGCACGAACCATGGTGGCGACCGGCGTGCGCGGGGTGGGGATAACCCCACCCCACGCGCGCGGGCCTCGGGCGGGCCGGACCGGCTCCAGCGGGCCTTGCCGCCCGGCCACGGCTCAGCCGCAGTGCTCGAAGCTGTAGCCGGTGTCACCGGTGCCGGAGAACTCGTTGTACTTCAGCCCCCCGATGAAGTCGATGCAGGCCCCCTTGGCGTACGCGTAGACCGGGCCCGCGTACTGGGTGTAGTTGCTGCCGACACCGTCCTTGATCCAGGTGCTGTCGCGGGAGCGCCGTATCTCGACGAAGATCTCGTGCTGGCCGCTGACGACCGCGTCGTTCCCGCGGGCGATCGCGCAGTTGTACCCGTTCCCGCTGTTGTAGTAGATGTCGATGAAGCCGACCACCGCGGCCACGTTGTGGATGTCGTTGATGTCCCAGCTCCGCTTGAAGTCGTACGCGCTCCCGCACTTGTTGACCCGGGCGGAGGCGTGGGCCACGCCGGCGGAGAGGCCGACGAAGCCTCCGGCGAGGACGGTGGCCGCGAGGACCGTCGCGAGACGCTTCCTGATCATCGAGAACTCCTTCGAGTGCCGGGGTTCGCGGACCGCTGCCGCGATCCGCACGGAACTGCCGGCGGCGGGTGGCGCGTTGCTGGATCGCGTCGCCGCCGGGTGGTACGTCGGGCGGCCGACCGCCCCCGTTGTCGTCGGTCGGCCGCCCGGTCGCGGCGCTCGGGGTCCGTGGTACCGACTCCCCGGCGCCCCGTCAGGGGGCGGCGGCCGGCCCGTCGAACGGACCCTGCCGCCCGGCGATGGTTCAGCCGCAGTGCTTCGAGCTGTAGCCGGAGGCCCCTTGCCCGGTGAACTCGTTGTACTTCAGCCCACCGACGAAGTCGATGCAGGACCCCTTGGCGTACACGTAGACCGGGCCCGCGTACTGGGTGTAGTTGCTGCCGGCGCCGTCGTCGATCCAGCCGTCCGTTCCGGAGCGCCGTATCGCGACGTAGATCTCGTGCTGGCCGGTGACGGCCGCGTCGCGCCCGCGGGCGATCGCACAGTTGTACCCGTTCCCGCTGTTGTAGTAGATGTCGATGAAGCCGACCACCGGAGCCGCGCTGGAGTTGTCGGTGATGTCCCAGCTCTGCTTGAAGTCGTACGCACTCCCGCACTTGTTGACCCGGGGGGAGGCGTGGGCCGCGCCGGCGGAGAGGCCGACGAAACCTCCGGCGAGGACGGTGGCCGCGAGGACCGTCGCGAGGTGCTTCCTGATCATCGAGAACTCCTTCGAGGGCGGTGGTTGCCAAGGTCCGGGGCCGTCGGGTGACCGCCGCCGCGGGACGGCGCAGCCCCGGCTCCGGCACCGGAGGTCCCGGCCTGCGTGTCCCGTCGCAGGCAGGCTGCGACAAGTTGTCCGAAGACCCGGTGGAGTTCCCACAGTGCGGGCGTATTTGATTGTCCATCTACAAGACTCGGCCGCGGCCCAGGTGAACAGCGGACAACCCGGATTGACCACGGACACGGCAGGGGGCAGGGAATGGGGAGCGCCGGACGCCCACAGGGGCGGTTCAAGGGCGAGACCGAGCAGGCGAACGACCTGGCCGGGCTGGTGCGGGAGGTGACCTCCGGGCTCACCGTCCGCGAACTCGCGCGCCGGTACCCGGCCGGCAGGACCAGCTGGAGCGAGTACCGCTCCGCGGAGAAGGACATCCCGTGGCACCTGCTCCGGCAGCTGATCCACGACCGCATGACGGACCCCCGGGCCCAGGCGGTGCTCCTGGCCCGGGCCGGTCAGCTGCACGAACGGGCCGGCCTGGCGGCCAGGGGGCTCCCGTCGCCCGCGGCAGGGCGGTCGGACGCGCGGCAGGCACTGGATCTGGCCAGGCAGGCGCAACGGCAGGCCGAGGCCGGCGTGGCGGAGGCGGAGGAACTGATCCGCGTGCTGATCGCCATCGTGGCCGAGCTACGGGGTGAACTGGGCTCCGCCGGAGCGGACGGGCCGGCCCCCCTCGCGCCGCTGCCGCCCGGCGGGGGCGATGCGGGGCAGCGGCGGGCCCGGTTGCTGGAGGCGACGCGCTGCCTGGACGAGGTGCGCCGCATCCGGGAGAGCGCGTACGACGCTCGGCGGACCGCGGAGCAGGAGCAACGCGCCATGGGGCTCCTGGTCGACCAGGAGCAGTCGCCGGCCGGGGCCGACGGTGGCCGACAGCCGGGTACGGAGCCCGCGGTGGCCGACGGGGTGCCGGCGCACCTGCCCGTGCTCCGGCGCCTGCACACGGACCTCCTCGCGGTACGCACGGCCCTGGCCGGCCGGTACCTGGAGGTGGCCCGGATGGCCCCGGCCACGACCGGCCCCGCGGTTGTCCGCGGTGAGCTGGTCCCGGTCACGGACAATCGCCCGACCGGCCTCTTCCCGCCGGGCCCGGCGTTCGACGACCCGCCGCCCGTCGACCCGCTCTACCCCACCGAGCCCGCCAGGGCACCAGGGCGTCGGGCCGTCAGGACGGGCGCGGCCTTCGGCGCGGCGGCGGTCCTGGCCGGGGCCCTGGTGCTGGCGGGCGTGCTGGTGGGCGTACAGCTGAGCCCCGTACCCGCCTCCTCCGGCGCGCTCCCCCTGGCGGTCGGTTCCGACGCCGCGCCGACGCCCGGCACGAGCGCCGAACCGTCCGCGCCACCGGCGGGCAGCCCGTCGGCGCGGCCCCCCGGCGACGGTCCGGCCACGGCGTCGACCGCACCCCCACCGGACGGCGGGCCGGCTCCGGCGGCGGGGGTTCGGAGCGCAGTGGCACAGCCCGGTCCGACGCTTCCCGGCGAGCCGCCCCGTGCGCTGCCGGAAGCCACCGGCCCTCCGGCCTCGACCGGGGGCGACCGACCCGCGCCGCCCCCGGTGCCCACCGCCGCCGCGTCCGCCGCCGCGTCCGCGTTCCCGGCACCGGGGCGCCTCGGCGGCACCCCGCTCGTCCCGCCGACGGGATCGGTGGCGATCAGGAACAACAACAGCCTGCAGTGCATCGCCACGCCCGGCGGGAGCCGGGAGGAGGGCGCGCAGGTCCAGCAGTATCCCTGCGGGGACTTCCCCGACCACTTCTGGCAGACCCAGCAGGCCTACACGGACGCCGACGGCGACACCTACTACCGGATCGTCAGCTACAACAGCGCCCTCTGTCTCTCCGTCCAGGACTCCAGCACCGAGGCCACCGCCCAGGTCGTCCAGTCGGCGTGCCGGAACAACCCCGGGCAGGCCTGGAAGATCGAGAAGTGGCCGCACGGCATCCGCTTCGTCAACGGCAACAGCCGCCAGTGCCTCGCCGTCTCCCACGGCAGCAACGCCCCGCAGGCCCCGCTGATGCAGTACCCGTGCGGCGACTACCCGGACCACCACTGGGGCTACGGCTCACGCCGCTGAAGCTCGTTCCAGAGGCCGGGAACGGGGACTTCCCGGCACGAGCAGGGTGTCGCGGGCTGAGCCGGATGCCGTGGCGCGACGGGCGCACGCCATGGGCCGGCGTGGAGGCAGGCCGCCCACGGGGAGGGGGTCGCCGGAGAGCGGTCGCGTACCGCCCGGACGCCGGGGTCCGCGGAACTGCGGGCGGAGAGGTACGCCAATCCCGGCCGCGGGCGGGCCGGTTGGGCAGTGCTGCTCGCGGCTGTCGGCCGGCCGCCGGCGAGGCAGGCGGGCGCCGGTGCCTCACCGCGGCCGGCCGGCATGACCGCGGCGGTCAGGGCCACTTCACCTCGGAGAGGTGCTCCTCCACGCGGAGGATGTCGGCGTCGGTCAGGGCGAAGCACGCGCGGACGTAGGGATAAGGGGCCGGCCCGAGATGGAACGCGTCGGCCGGGATGGTGGCGATGCCGGCGGCACTCAGGATCGTCTCCGCGACCTCGCCGCTGTCGCCGCCCAGCGGAGTCCCGTCCACCAGGAGGTAGTAGGCGCCTTCCGGGTCGTTGGTCGCGAGGCCCGCGTCGCGGAACGCCGCGGCGATCCGGTCGCGCTTGCGGCGGTAGTCCTGGCGCGTCCGCGCGTAGAAGGAGTCCGGCAGGGTGAACGCCCGTGCCGCGATCTGCTGCAGCGGGGTGGGCGCGCACACCGAGAGCGCGTCGGCGGCGATGCGCAACGGCGCGATCAGCTCCGGGGGTCCGGCGGCGTAGCCGAGCCGCCATCCGGGGATGCTGTAGGTCTTGGAAAGACCGGAGACCGTGATCGTGCGGTCGCGCAGCAGGTCGAACGACGCCGGCGAGCGGTGCGGTTCGTCCCCGTAGTAGAGGTGCTCGTAGATCTCGTCGGTGATCACCAGCAGGTCCCGGTCCGCTGCGAAGCGCGCCACCTCCTCGATCTCGTCCGGTGGCATCCGGTGGCCCGACGGATTGCCGGGTGTGCACAGCACGATCGCCCTGGTGCGGTCCGTCGTGGCCGCCTCCAGGGCCGCCCTGTCGATCCGGAACCCGGGGGCGTCCGTCCTGACCGGCTGGGGAACGACCCCGTGGATCTCCGCCACGGTGCGGTGGTAGCCGTAGAAGGGTTCGGGCAGGAGCAGGCCGTCTCCCGGGTCGAGGTGGGCCAGTACCGCCGCGTTGTACGCGCCGGTGGCGCCGATGGTGGCCACCACCCCGTGCTCCGGGTCGACGTGGACTCCGTTGTACTCCGCCAGCTTCCGCGCGACGGCCTGCCGGAGGACGGCGTCTCCGTGGGCGGGGCTGTAGGAGTGGTCGGCGGACGCGAAGTGTGCGGTCGCGTGGTCGAGCAGGTCGTCCGGGGGCGGCGTGCGGGACAGGCCCTGGCCGAGGTTGATGCCGCCGACGGCGACGCACCGCTCGGTCATGGCCCTGATGGTCGACTGCCGGAACCCGTCGAGCCTCCGCGCGTGCGGCTTCATCGGTGCCTCCTCCCGTGTTCGGGCCGGTCGTGGGGTCGGTGGGTGTTCACCCGGTGGGTGTTCACCCGGTGGGTGTTCATGCGGTGGCTGTTCATGCGGCGGTCCATCCACCGTCCGCCTCGATGACGGCTCCGTGGACGTAGCTGGACGCCTCCGAGGCCAGGTACAGCACGGTCCCGACGAGCTCCTCGGGCCTGCCCCAACGGCCGGCGGGTACCCGGGTGAGCAGGCCCGCACTGCGCTGCGCGTCCGTGCGCAGACCGGCGGTCAGGTCCGTCTCGAAGTAGCCGGCGGCGATCGCGTTCACGTGGACGCCCCGGCCGGCCCACTCCGCCGCACAGGAGCGGGTGAGCTGTACCAGCGCGCCCTTGCTCGCCGCGTAGGCGACGACGTTGCGGCCACCGCTGTGGGCCAGGACCGATGCGATGTTGACGATCTTTCCGCTGCCCTGCCGGAGCATGGCCCTCCCGGCGGCGCGTGACACGAGGAACGCGCCGGTCAGGTTGGTGTCGATGACGCGCTGCCAGGTCTCGGCCGGGTAGTCCTCGGCCGGGAACCTGTCGATGATGCCGGCGTTGTTGACGACGATGTCGAGTCCGCCGTGCTCGCGCACCGCACGGGAGAGGACGTCCTCGACCTCTGCCTCCCGCGTCACGTCCAGCCCGACACCGACGGCGGATCCTCCGTCGACGGCCAGTTTGCCGGCGACCGCGTCTGCTGCTTCGCTGCTGCGCCCGGCGACGATCACTCTGGCACCGGCGCGGGCCAGGCCGGCCGCGATGGCCTGGCCCAGCCCGCGGGTGGCCCCAGTGATCAGGGCCACCTTGCCTGTGACGTCGAACAGGTGCAGCGGACTGGTGTCATCCATGTCCGCCACCACAGTCCTCTCCGTTCTCTCCGTCCGGGTGTTACGCCGTCAGCTCGGACTCGATGGTGGTGCTGTGGTACCAGGGGTTTCCGGCGGATTCGGAGATGAGGTCGCGCGACCGCGTCTCGTGGTGCCGGCCGAGGCGGAGTGCCGCGTGCTGCACCACGTTGAGGGCGGTGAAGTACTTCCGGAGGAAGTCTCCCTCCGAAAGGTGCACCCGGGAGAACCGGATGTTCCGGTTCTCCGGTCGGTCGTCGGTCAGCAGACGCTGCAGGTTCTCACCCTTGGCGAGGGTGTACTCGTCGTCGTCCGCGTCGGAGAACCAGACCGTGCTGTGCTTCCGCACCGGGTCGGAAAGCGTGGCCACCTCGCTGTGGCAGAATTCGTGGAAGTAGTTCCGGGCGGTCGGAACCATGGCCATCTCGTTGAAGTGCATCTTGGCCAGCTTGAGCAGGCTCTCGTGCCATTTCGGGGACGCGATCATGATGATGTTCGCGTCCTCGCTCGCGTCGGCGATCCGACGGGCGGCCTCGCGGCCGTTCTCCTCGAAATCCGCCTCGAGCAGGCCCGCCAATTCGCCCAGCCGGGCGTGGTGGTCGTCGCTCAGCACCCCGAATTCGTGGAACATGTCCATCAGGATGGCGAAGTACTGCGAGACGTGGAAGAGCGGGTACTCGCGGTCCGGTTCGCGCAGCCGCCAGTAGGCGATGGAGGCGCCGTCCGCCCGCCCGAGCTCGGCCAGTTTGCCGCCGGAGGTGAGCAGGAGCACCTGGTCCCGGACGGCGCGAAGCCGCTGGTAGGCGAGGACCGGCTCCTGCGAGTGCCCGCTGTACGAGCTGATGATGTACAGGGTCGCCTCGTCCTCGAGGACCGAGGGAGCGGCCAGGAAGCGGAAGTCGTAGTCGTTCACGACGTGCACTTCGAGGGGCAGGCCGATCTCCGTGAAGTAGCCGCGGACGATATCCGAGACGATGGCCGAGCAGCCCATTCCGGTGAAGACGATGCGCTTGAACCTCCCTTCGGAGAGACGCTGTCGAAGGTCCGGGGTGACGTCGTCGAGCGAGTACTCGTCGGGCTTCGTCAGGCCGGCCCGGTACTCCTTCTCGATGAATTCCTCGTAGCGGTCGAGTCGGGACTTCATGCGATCTCACTCCATCACGGTCACGTGCGGGTCGAAGAAGTCGTGCGACTCCGGATACCGAACTCCGGAGACCCGGGTTGCTTCGGGTGATTCGACTCTAACAAGCGCGGAAGGCCTCGTGGCATTCACATCGGTAAGTCTGCGAATCGACCAGGGACCGCATGGTCCGATTTCGCCGGTCTCACATGCTGAGAGGATTTCTGACGGAATATGAGAACGGCGGCGGCAGTCGAACGGACAAGTCCCCTGAATGCAGACGACCGCCACGCTTCGGGACACGGAGGAACCGGCCGTTCTCACCAACTTGCCCAAAACCCTTCTCAACCGCGCCATGATTGGTGTATGACTGCGCAGCTACTGACGTTCGTACTCGCTTCTCTTCTGATCATCGTTGTTCCGGGCCCCGACCTGGTGCTCCTGCTGCGGAACGCGGCACGGGGCGGCCGCCGGGGCGCGGCCGCGACCGCGATGGGCATCATGCTCGGCAACGCGGTCCTCGCCGGCGCGGCCGTCGCGGGCCTGACCGCGCTGCTCACGGGCTCCGAAGTGCTCTACACCGCCGTGCGGATCGCCGGCGCCCTGTACCTCGCCTACCTGGGCATCCGGTCCCTGATCGACTTCATCCGCCTCGGCCGACGCGAGGACGGAGCTGACGACGCGACGGCCGCGCAGCCCGCCGGCCACGGCCGTGGCGGCGGTGGCGGGGCGCCGGACAGCGGGGCGGACTTCCGCCAGGGCCTGCTGAGCAATCTGCTCAACCCGAAGGTCGCCGCCTTCTACCTCTCCCTCTTCCCGCAGTTCCAGCTGCCCGGCATGTCCGAGCTCTCCCAGCACGTGCTCCTGGCCGGGCTGTTCTGGCTGCTGGCCCTGGCCTGGTACGTCGTGGTGGTCGCGGTCCTGGGCGCGATCCAGCGCGTCCTGCTGCGGCGCAAGGTGCAACGGGGGCTGTCGGGGGTGGCCGGGGTGGCGCTGCTCGGGCTCGGGGCTGCGGTGGGGGCCCGTCAGTAGCGCGTTCCCGACTCCGGCGAGGCGACGGGGGCGGCCCCGGCGGGGGGCGCTCCGGTCGCCTCGGGGGCGCGGTCGGTGAGTCCGGTGACGCGCAGGGTGATGTTGAGGCGGCCCCGGGCGGGGCCGACGGCGGGGTCGCCGGTGCCGGGGAGGATCTTCGGCACGGCGTGGTACGCGAGGCGGGAGGGGCCGCCGAAGACGAGCAGGTCGCCGGAGGCGAGGGTCAGGTCGGTCCAGGGCCGGTTGCGGGTACGGGTGTTGCCGAAGCGGAAGAGGCAGGTGTCGCCGATGCTGAGGGAGACCACCGGGGCGAGGGAGCGCTCGTCCTTGTCCTGGTGCATGCCGAGCCGGGCGTCGGCGTCGTAGAAGTTGACCAGCGCGGCGTCGGGTTCGTAGCCGGCGCCCTGGCCGGGGTCCTGGTAGGCGTCGGCCACCGCCCGGCGGCCGAGGTCGGCGAGCCAGTCGGGGAGGCGGGCGACGCGGCGGCCGTTCACGTCGTCGGCGGTGCGGGTGTAGGCGTAGGGCTGCCAGTGCCAGCCCAGGCACACGGTCTGTACGGACATGACGCCGCCGCGCGGCAGCCGGGTGTGCCGGATCGGGACGGGCCCGGTGGCCCAGGCGCGGCAGGCGGCGACGAGGTCGCGCTGCCGGTCGGGGGTGAGCCAGCCGGGCAGGTGGACGGCGCCCGGCGCGATCTCGCGGCGCTCGTAGCCGGCGGGCGGCGGGCCGAACAGGGCGGGGGTGGTCGTCACGCGGCGGCGCCCGGGGTGGCAGGCGGGAAGGAGTCGGTCCAGCCGGAGGCGACGCGCCAGGTGCCGCCGTCCGCGCCCGCGCCGCGTACGCCGTCCAGGACGCCGGGCCCGGCGAGCGCGGCGGCGACCGGCTCGGCGAGGGACGCGAAGCCGAAGGTGCGGTCCGGGCGCCAGGGGGTGCTGTGGCGCAGGCGTCGGGCGAGTTGGGCCCAGCCGAGCGGGGCGGCGGCGATGACGAGGGCGTCGGGCTCGGGGGCGGTGAGGCGGTGGGCGGGCCGCAGCCAGGAGGCGGCCTGTTCGGGCCAGTCGACGACGGCCAGGACGGCGTGGCCGGCGGCCTGCCAGGCGTCGGCGAAGGCGGCGGCCGCCGCGCGGGAGGCGTCGTCGCGGCTGTGGCCGATCGCGACGCCGTGCGGGGCCGGGCGGCGGTGGTCGGCGAGCAGGCGCAGCAGGGCCGCGAGTTCGGGGGCGGTGTGGGGGGCGGGTGCGGGGAGGTCGCCGTAGGCGGTCGGCCCGGGTTCGGGGAGGAGCGGGGAGCGGTCGGGTGCGGGGCGGGGGTTCACGGGGTGCGGTCCTTCCGGCGGGTCTTCCACTGCCGGTACTTCTCGGGCAGGCACACCGAACAGGGCCGGTAGGCGGCAGCGATCGCGGTGGCCTCGTCGGCGAAGAAGACGCGGTGGCGCACGTAGCCGCCGGCGGCGATGGTGCGCAGGGCGGAGGGACAGTCGAGGCGGCCGTAGAGGCGGCCCCGGCGGTGGCCGCCGAGGGTGCCGGGCGTGGTGCTGGAGTAGGGGCGGTTGTCGGGTCCGGTCAGGGTGTAGCGGCGGGACGGGACCGGGGCGGTGCCGACAGTGGGCGCAGCGGTGTCGGCGGCGGGCCCGGGTGTGCCGGTGGCGGCCATGGCGGCGGGGCCTCAGGCGTCGTGGAAGACGAGGCCGAGGGTGTGGCGGCGGCCGCTGCGCACGGTGCTGACGCCGTGCCGGACGGGGCCGGCACGGTGGCCGCGGGCCGAGGGGACGGGGCGGTCGCGGGTGGTGAAGACCAGGCCGTGGCCCTGGGGGACGACGGTGGCGGTACCGCGGGACTGGGCGCGGGGGCGCTGTTCGACGAGGAGGAACTCGCCGCCGGTGTAGTCGGTGCCGTGGGCGTCGAGGCCGATGACCACCTGGAGGGGGAAGACGAGGTCGCCGAAGACGTCGCGGTGCAGGGCGTTCCAGTCGCCGGGGCCGTAGCGCAGCAGGATCTGGGAGCTCTTGTCCTGGCCGGCGGCGTGGCACATGGCGGTCCACTCGGCGAGGGTGTCGGGCCAGGGGGCGGGGCGGCGGAGCTTGTCTGCCCAGGTGCGGGCGACGGTGAGCAGGTGGGGGTAGAGGGCCTCGCGCAGGACGGCGACGGGTTCGGGCAGGTCGTGGGTGAAGTAGCGGTACTGGCCGGAGCCGAAGCGGTGGCGGGCCATGTCGACGGTGGTGCGGAACAGTTCGGGCCGGTCGTAGAGCGCGGCGAGCTCCCGGCACTGGGCGGGGTCGAACAGGCGGGGCGTCGGGGCGCAGCCGTGGGTGTCGAGTTCGGCGGTCAGGGCGGTCCAGTCGGCGGTGTCGAGGGCGCGGACGGCGGCCTGGACGCTGCCGGCGGCGGTGTCGGGGACGGTCTCGGGGGCGAGGGTGTTCACGGGGTGTCCTGGTGGTGAGCGGGCGGGCGCGCGGTCAGCGGGCGTTGTGGAAGATCACGCCGAGCGTGGTGCGGCGCCCGGACTCGACGGCGTTGGTGCCGTGGCGCATCGGGTGGCGCCGGTAGCCGCGGCTGCCCTGGACGGGGCGGTGCTGGACGGGGAAGACCAGGGCCTGGCCGAGGCGCGGCCGCACCACGATCGCGCGGGACTGCGAGCGGGGCCGCTGTTCGACGAAGACGTTCTCCCCTCCGGTGAAGTCCTCGCCGGGCCGTTCCAGCATGATCGTGGCCTGCAGCGGGAAGACGAGGTCGCCGTAGACGTCCTGGTGCAGGCAGGCGTGGTCGCCCGGACCGTAGCGCAGGACCAGCGGGGTGGGACGGTGCTGGCCCGCGGCGGCGCACTCGGCGTGCAGCTCGGCGAGGGTGAGGGGGAAGGTCCGCTCGCCCAGCCGCGCCGCCCACTGGTTGGCGATCCGCGCCAGCGGCGGGTACAGCCGCTCCCGCAGCGCGTCCAGGACCGGTACGGCGGCCGGGTCGGCGTAGTACCGGTAGGTGCCGCGGCCGAAGCCGTAGCGCTGCATCACCACGGTGGAGCGGAACAGGCCGTCGTCGTCGAAGGTGTCGGCGAGCTCCCGGCACTGGGCGGGCGACAGCAGGGGCCCGGTGAGTGCCACCCCGTCCCGGTCCAGCTGCTCCCGCACGTCCTGCCAGTCGACCGGGGCGAGCGCGGGCAGGGCGGCCGGGCCCGGGGAGGCCGGGCCCGGCGCGGGTGCCGCGGTGGCCTGCGCGACGGTGTCGGGTTCGGCGGTGGCAGCTTCGGCAACGGCGAAGAGGGCGTCGTTCACGGGGAGGTCCTTCGACGGGCGGGGACGAGCAGGCGCACGGGCCGCGGGAAGGCGGGCCGTGGCCGGCGTACGGTCGGGCTGTCCCGATCGTCACCCGTGGAAGGGTCCGTGTGCTGGCGGCATTCGGACGTCGCGTCGGGCGCCGCGTCCGAGGTCGGACGGGTCCGCCGTCAGGACGTGCGGGAGCTGGTGGGCGCCAGGTCCGCGACCAGCAGCGCCAGCAGGTCCGCCGGCGCCTCGATGAAGCGGTAGTGGCCTCCTTCCAGGAGTTCGAAGGTGGTGTCGCCGCAGGCCGGCCAGCCGGTCATCAGAGACGGCTCGATGCCCGTGTCCTCGGTCCAGCCGATGGCGGTGACCGGGCACGGCAGCCGGACCGGCTCGGCCACGTGGTAGCGCTTGTTCATGTCGACGTCGTTGCGCAGCACGCCGAGGTAGAGCGCGAGCAGGCTCGGTTCCAGCGTGCCGCCCAACTCCGCGACGAGCCCGCGCAGTTCGTCGGCCAGCTCGTCGTCGTTCATGCCGAGGAAGCGGCCGTAGGGGCCGTCCTGCGGCGCGACCTCGGAGGAGACGAACAGCCGGGTCGGGGCGGGGCAGCCCCGCTGGACCAGCCGTACGGCGGTCTCGTAGGCCGCCAGCGCGGAGCCGCAGTGGCCGAACAGGGCGTAGGGCCGGTCCAGGTAGGGGCGCAGCGCCTCGCAGAGGTCGTCGGCCAGCGCCTGGTAGGTGGTGTGGGCGGGCTCGCGCATCCGGTTCTCCCGGCCGGGCAGTTGCACGGGGCAGACCTCGACGCCGTCGACCGAGGACGGCCACTGGCGGTACATGCTGGCACCGCAGCCGGAGTAGGGCAGGCAGAACAGCCGCGCCGGCGCCACCGGCGACGGCTCGCGCAGGAACCACTTGTTGCGGGTACGGGCCGGAGGAGCGTCCACTGATGACCTTCCGTGTGGGGTTTCTTGTCGGGTTCGGCTGCGGTGAGAGTGTCGGGCCCTACCGGGTCCGCGCGGTGACCGGCAGGTGGGTGAAGCCCGCGATGACGTTCGAGCGCATCCGCCGCGGCGCCCCGGCGAGCTCGAAGTCGGTGAACCGGCCGAGCAGTTCGGCGAACAGGATCCGCAGCGCGACCCGTGCGACGGTGTGGCCGATGCAGTAGTGCGCGCCGACGCCGAAGGCGATGTGCTTGTTGGGCCGCCGTCGGATGTCGAAGGTGTACGGGTCGGCGAACACGGTCTCGTCGCGGTTGGCCGAGGCCAGCCAGACGACGACCGCGTCCCCCGCGGGGATCGGCACGCCCCGGACCTCGACGTCGCGGGTGGTGTGGCGCATGAAGTGCTGGGTGGGCGAGGCCCAGCGCAGGGCCTCCTCCACGCCGCTGCCGAGCAGCTCCGGGTGGGCCGCCCAGTCGTCCAGGACCGGGGTGCCGGCCAGTTCGGCCATCGCCGCGATCGGCGGCTGGGCGGTGGTGACGGTCGCACCGAGCAGCAGGCTGTAGCAGTTGGACACGATCTCGCCCGGCGACAGCCGGCGTCCGTCCAGTTCCATCGTGAGCAGCACGCTGACCAGGTCGTCGCCCGGTGCGCGCCGGCGCTCGGTGACGAGGTCCTGGAAGTAGGCGAACAGTTCGCGGTGGGCGGTCACCAGGGTGGCCTGGGGCCCGTCGGCGAGCTGGAACTCGGGGTCGTCCGCGGCGATGCAGGCGTGGGCGAGCCGGACCAGCCGCGGCCAGTCCTGTTGCGGCAGCGCCATCATGGTGCCGATGACCGCCATCGGCAGGGTGGCCATGGCGGCGGCGAAGTCGTACGGGCCGCCGTCGGCCAGCGGCCGGAGCAGATCGACGACGACCCGGCGGATGGCCTCCCGGTCGTTCTCCACCGTCTTGATCGACAGGGCCTGCTGGAGCGGGCCGCGCAGGTGGGCGTGCCGGGGCGGGTCGGTCGCGGCCATCTGGCGGCCGCCGGCGGGGTCGCCCTTGCCGAGGAGGTTGAGCAGGGTGCCCTGTTCGGAGGTGAACGTGGCGTGGTCGCGCAGGACCCGGTTGGCCTCGGCGTGGCCGACGATCGACCAGTAGCCGATGTCGCCGACCGGTTGCCAGCTCACCGGTGCCTCGCGGCGCAGCCGTCGCCACGCCTCGTGCGCCCCGCCCGCGTGGTAGAGGTCGGGGTCGATCAGGTCGACCGGCCGCGGGGCGAGGACCGGGCAGCGCGCGGTCGGGGGGACCGTCGTCATCGGGGCCGCTCCTCCCCCGCCGCGTCGGCCGGGCCGCCTGGCGCATCGGCCCGGCCGTCCGGGCCCGCCGTCCCCAGCCGCTCGATGAGGGCCGTCGCCAGCTCGGCGACGGTCGGCGACATGTAGAGGGTCTGCGCGGGGAGGTCCACGTCGAACTCGCGCTGGGTGGCGACCAGGAGGTCCGTGGCCAGCAGGGAGTGCCCGCCGAGGTCGAAGAAGTCGTCGTCGACGCCGACCGGTTCGATGCCGAGGACGTCGCCCCACAGGTCGGCCAGTCGGGTCTGCACCTCGGTGACGGGCGGGACGAACTCGTTGGGCACGTTGCGCGGGACCCGGGTGGCGGTGGGCAGGGCCCGGCGGTCGATCTTGCCGTTGCGGTTCACCGGCAGCTCGGGACGGACCAGGATCGCCCAGGGGATCAGGTAGTCCGGCAGGCTCTCCCGCAGGTCGTGGCGCAGCCGCCGCCCGAGGTCGGCGTTGCCCTCCGGGCCGGGTTCCGCGGGCACGACGTAGGCCAGCAGCCGGGTGCCGCCCGCCGGGTCGGGCTGCGGCAGCACGACCGCGTGCCGCACCCCGGGGAGCCGTTCCAACTCGACCTCGACGGCGCGCGGTTCGGCGCGGTAGCCCTGGACCTTGACCTGGTCGTCCGCGCGTCCGACGAACTCCAGCGTGCCGTCCGGCAGCCAGCGCACGAGGTCGCCGGTCCGGTACATCCGGGCGCCGGGCTCGGTGCCGAACGGGTCGGGCAGGAACCGTTCGGCGGTCGCGGCCGGGCGGCCCAGGTAGCCGCGGGCCAGGCCCGCCCCGGCGACGTACAGCTCCCCGCACTCGCCGACGGGCACCGGCCTGAGGTCCTCGTCGAGCACGGCGACCCTGGTGCCGCTGATCGGGCGGCCGATCGGCACGCTCCGCAGCTCGGGGAGGGTGCTGCTGGTCCAGCAGGTCGTGTACGTGGTGTTCTCGGTCGGCCCGTAGCCGTTGGTGAAGAGCAGCTCCGGGTGGCGGGCCAGGAGGTGCTGGACGTGGCCGGGCGAGGCCACGTCGCCCCCGGTGAGGACGTGCCGGACGTCGGCGAACGCCTCCGGGTGGGAGCTCACCATCTGGTGGAGGAGCCCGGTGGTCAGCAGCAGGACCGTCACGCGCTCGGCGCGGACGACGCGCGCCACGTGCTCCAGGGTGATGGCGACCGGGGGGAAGAGGACCAGCCGGCAGCCGTTGACGAGCGGGGTCCAGATCTCGAAGGTGGAGGCGTCGAACGCGACCGGCGCGAGGTGGAAGAACACGTCCTCGGCGCGGACGTCCACCCAGTCCGCGCCCCGGACGAGCCGGTCGACCGCCCGGTGGGGCACGCCGACGCCCTTGGGCTCGCCGGTGGAGCCGGAGGTGTAGCTGACGTAGGCGAGCCGGTCCGGGTCGCCGGGGCGGGCCGGGGCCGCCGGGGCGGTGGCCGGCTCCTGCGCCGGGTCGCCCTCCGTCACCGTGACGACGGCGTGGGGCAGCCGCTCCCGCAGCTCGGGCCCCGCGGCCTCCTCGG
The DNA here is from genome assembly GCF_053598475.1 of Kitasatospora sp. NPDC001119. Taxonomy (NCBI): domain Bacteria; kingdom Bacillati; phylum Actinomycetota; class Actinomycetes; order Kitasatosporales; family Streptomycetaceae; genus Kitasatospora; species Kitasatospora sp. NPDC001119. Next base: position 25,941 of record NZ_JBSFKI010000039.1, on the reverse strand, counting down.
TGATCACCATGGCCGCGCCGGCGTCTTCGAGCAGCAGCGTGTGCCGGGCGGCCGGGTCGTCCGGTTCGAGTCCGAGGTACGCCCCGCCCGCGATGAGGACGGCGAGCAGCGCCACGATCAGCTCCGGCGACCGCGGCACCAGCACGCCGACGACGCCCTCCGGCGCCAGTCCGGCCTCCCGCAGCCGCCCGGCGAGCCGGTTGGCGCGGTCGTCGAGCTGCCGGTAGGTCAGGGTCCGTCCGTCGCAGGTGACGGCGGGCGCGTGCGGGGCCCGCACGGCCTGTTCGGCGACCAGCTCGTGGATCGCCCGGGCGTCGAACGGTGGCCGTCCGCTGCCGACGAACGCCGGGATGTCGGAGGTGAGGACCGTCTGGGTCAACTGCTTCCCGCTTTCCTGTGCTGAAGTGTCCCCGTCGGGGGTGAACGCGCGACGCGTATGTGGTCGCCGCCGGTGCCGCTGTGGCTGTGGTTGTGGCTGTGCCTCAGACCGCCGGCACGTGGAAGAAGGTGTCGCGCGCGGCGATGCGGCCCTGCGGCGTCATCCGGAAGAAGTCCGCGAACCGCAGCTCGACCTCGCCGCCGTCGTGCAGCACGCCGCGGAACAGGCCGTGCACCGCCACCTCGTCGCCGGTGGTGACCACGGTGGCCAGGGTGTGGGTGCCGGCGCGGATCACCCGCTGGTCGCGGTAGAAGCGTTCCAGTTCGGCGTGCCCGACCATGGGCGGGTACCCGGGGCGGTGGTAGCGGGCGTCGGGGGTGAACAGGGCGACCAGCGCGGGAACGTCGCCGGCGTCGACCAGCTCGTAGTACCGGCGGACCTGGGACTCCCCCGGCGCTACGGCGGTCGGTGCTTCCGGTGTCGCGGGCGGTGCCGGGGTGTCGTCGGGCTGGGAGAGGGTGTGGACCATGCCGAAGGTGCTTCCTGTGATCGCCCTCAGGGGCTCAGGGTCGGGTACGGGGTGAGAGGACGGGTACGGCCGCGGCGTCCGGGGCCTCCTCCAGGGCTTCGACCAGGCGCGCCGGGGTGGGCGTCTGGAACAGGGCGCCGAGGGTGAGGTCCCGGCCGAACCGCACCCGCACCCGGTTGACCAGCCGGGTCGCGAGCAGGGAGTTGCCGCCGAGCGCGAAGAAGCCGTCGTCGACGCCGACCTCGGGGCGGCCGAGCACCTCGGCGAACAGCGCGCACATCGTCCGCTCCGCCGGGGTGCGCGGCCCGGGCCCGGACGGTGCCGGCTCGGGGTCGGGGACGGGCAGCGCGGCCCGGTCGATCTTCCCCCTGGGCGTCAGGGGGAAGGCGTCGAGCACGACGATCGCCGAGGGCACCATGTAGTCCGGCAGCGCCGCGGCGGCGTGCTCCCGCACCGAGGCCGGGTCGAGCGCCGGGTCGGGCCCCGGGGCCCCGGCCGGGACGACGTAGCCGATCAGACGCCGGCCGGAGGAGGCGCCCGGGCCGGCGGCCACGGTCGCCTGGGCGACGGCGGGGTGCCCGGCCAGGACCGCCTCGATCTCGCCGAGTTCGATGCGGAAGCCGTGGAGCTTGACCTGTTCGTCCGCGCGGCCGAGGAACTCCAGCTCCCCCTCGGCGTTCCAGCGGACCACGTCGCCCGTGCGGTACATCCGCTCGCCCGGTTCGCCGAACGGGCACGGCACGAACTGGGCGGCCGTCCGGCGGGGGTCGTTCAGGTACCCGCGCGCCACGCCCGCGCCGGCGACGTACAGCACGCCGGCCACCCCCGGCGGCACCGGGGACAGCGCCTCGTCCAGGACGTACACCCGCCGGTTGTCCACCGGCCGACCGAGGGGGACGACGTCGGGCACGGCCTGGCCGGGGCGGAGCACCCGGCGGGTGGTGAACGTGGTGGCCTCGGTCGGGCCGTACCCGGCGACCACCACGGAGTCCGGGCAGCGGTCCAGGACGCGCCGCACCGCGTCGGCCGGCACGATGTCGCCGCCGGTCCACACCTGGCCGACCCCGGCCAGCGTGCCCGGGGACTCCTCGGCGAACACCCGGAACAGCCCGGCCGTCAGCCAGAGCGCGCCGACCCGGTGGTCGACGATCTGCCGGTGGAGGTCCGCGAGCGCCAGCTCCCCGGGCGGGGCCACGACCACCCGGCCGCCGTTGAGCAGCGGCACCCACCACTCGTAGGTCGAGGCGTCGAAGGCGTGCGGGGAGTGCGCGAGCACGCGCGGGCCGTCCTCCTCGCGCCAACAGCCTTGCGCGGTCAGGCTGATGACGTTGCGGTGGCTCAGGGCCACGCCCTTCGGCGTGCCCGTGGAGCCCGAGGTGTACAGGACGCAGGCCAGGTGGTCCGGGCGCAGCGGCACGACGGGGTCGGTGGCCGGCTGGTCGGCGAGGCCGGGGTCGGCGTCGACGACGACACCGGGGGTGCCGAGGGACGGCGCGTGGTCCCGGGTGGCCCGGTGGGTGAGCAGCACCGCCGCCCCGGTGTCGTCCAGGACGCGGCGCAGGCGGGCCGCCGGGGCCCGGGTGTCCAGGGGTACGTAGGCGCCGCCGGCCTTGGTGACCGCCAGGACCGCCACCACCACGTCGACGGAGCGTTCCATGAGCACGGCCACGGTGCTGTCGCAGCGGACGCCGAGGGCGATGAGCCGGTGGGCCAGCCGGTTGGCCCGGGCGTTCAACTCCGCGTAGGACAGAGTGGTTTCGCCACACACCACGGCGGGCGCGTCGGGGGTGCGCGCAACCTCGGCCGCGAAGGCCGACGGCACCGTCGGGTGCGGCAGCGGCCGCGTGGTGCGGTTGACGGCGACGACGGTCCGGTGCCGTTCCCCGGGGGTGAGGAGGTCGGGCCGGCCGATCGGCCGGTCCGGGTCGGCGGCGGCCACCGTGTCCAGGAAGCGGAGGAACCGCTGCTGGTGGGCGGTGAGTTCGGCCTCGGTGTAGAGCGCGGGGTTGGCGTCGAGGTCGAGCCGGGGCTCGGTGCCGTCGGAGCGGTCGTAGACGGAGAAGGAGAGGTCCTCGACCGGCCCGTTGGACAGGTTGTGCACGGTGGCCCGGACGCCCGCGAAGTCCAGGTGGTAGTAGAAGGACATGATGTTGACGACGGGCCCGAACAGGACCCGCTCCGACCGGGCCGGGTCCAGTTCCCTGCGCAGGTCCTCGCCGCGGTGGCGCTGGTGCCCGCGCTGGGCGGCGACCTCCTCGGCCACCTGTCGCGCGAGCGCGGACAGGCCCTGTTCGGGGTGGACGCGCAGCCGCAGCGGCACCACGTTCGCCACCATGCCGGGCACGGCCGGCGCGGCGGAGCCGGTGCGCCCGGTCACCGGCATGCTGAGCACGATGTCCCGTTCGCCGCTGAGGCGGTGGAGGTACGCGGCGACCGCGGCGGTGAAGGCGGTGGGCCAGCTCGCCCCGGCGGGTCGCGCGGCCCGCCGCAGCGCGGCCAGGGTGGGCGCGTCGAGGCTGCCGGTACGGCGCAGGAAGCCGTCCGAGGCGGGCGCCGAGCGGCTGGCGAGGCTGACCGGGTCCGGTCGTCCGGCCAGCCGGGCCGCCCAGAACTCCCGGTCCCGCTCGGGCTGTCCGGAGGCGTGGTAGGCGGCGTCGTGCGCCAGCAGGGCGCTCAGCGGCCCGAAGGCCGGCCCCGCCCCGGCCCGGCCCCCGACCAGTCCGGTGTAGGTCTTGGCGACGCGGCGCGCGATGAGCGACATGCTGAAGCCGTCGACCACGATGTGGTGGACGCGCTGGTACCAGAGGAAGCGGTCCGGCGCGACGGCGAACAGGGCCTGGCAGAACAGCGGGTCCCGGGTGAGCCCGAGCGGGGTGGACAGGTCGGCGCTCATCCAGCGCTCGGCCTCCCCCAGCGGGTCCGGTGTCGAGGTGAGGTCGACGTGGTGCATCGTCCAGTCGGGCGACGCGGTGACGACCTGCCGGGGGCCGTCGGCGCCGTCGGTGAGGCGGACGCGCAGGGACTCGGTCTCGTCCACCACGCGCCGTACGGCCGTCTCGAACAGCTCCGGGTCGATCGGCCCGGGGATGTCCACGTACTCGCCGGTGTTGTAGGCCGGGCTGCCGGGCCGCAGGTGGTGGGCGAACCAGATGCCGGACTGCGCCGACGACAGCGGCAACTCGTGTCGGTCGCTCATCCGAGCTCCTCCAGGACGGCCGACAGCGCGTCGGCGAAGCGGGCGACGTGCGGCGGCGACAGCATGTCGTGGTGGTTGCCGGGGACCTCGACCATGCTCAACGCCCCCCGGGTGCGGTCCCGCCACCGGGCGGGGACCACGACCGGGCCGCCGAGTTCGGGGTGGGTCTCGGCGCTGGTGAACAGGTGGATCGGTGTCCGCAGCCGTGCCGTCGACCGGTAGCGCCGGGCGGCGGCGCCGTTGGCGGTGAACACCCGCGCCATGCGCCGCAGTTGTTCGGTGCGCACCCCCTCGGGAAGGTGCTCGCGGCCGTCCGCGTCGTGGAGCAGCAGGGCGAGGGCGGCCTCCTCGTCGAGCTCGTGGAGGTCCCCGCCTTCCCTGTCGGCGGCTTCACCGGTGGACGCGGGCGCTCCGACGTCGATGATCCCGAGGAACCCCGGGGGGTTCCCCTGCTCCTCCAGCAGGCGGGCCAGCTCGAAGGCGACCAGCCCGCCGAAGGACCAGCCGGCCAGCAGGTACGGGCCGTCGGGCAGGACGGACCGCAGCTCCCGCAGGTAGCGCCGCGCCTGCTCCTCGACGGTGGCCAGGGGCGGCTCGTCGGTGTTGTAGCCGACGGCCTCCAGACCGTAGACGGGCCGGCCGCCCAGAGGGGATTCGGCGAGCCGCTCGGTGAGCTGTCCGGCCAGGTGGAGGAAGGAGCACACGTCGCCGCTCTGCGGGTGCACCAGGATCAGCGGCGCCCGGCGGCGGTCCCCCTCGGCCAGCGGAACGACCAGTCGGCGCAGGGCCCGCGCCGCGTTGGGCAGTTCCGCGCACAGCCCCTCGACGGTGGGGTGGCGGAACACCGTGTTCAGCGGCACGGTCACCCCCCACTCCCGCCGGACGGCCTCCACCAGCTCGACCGCCCTCAGGGAGTGCCCGCCCAGCGCGAAGAAGTCGTCCCGGACGCCGACCCGCGGGGTGCCCAGCACGCGCTCCCAGATCCTGGCCATCAGGAGTTCCGGCAGGTCCCGTGGCGGGAGCGCACCGGCCCCGTGGTCGTGGCGGGCGGGCTCGGGCAGGGCCGCGCGGTCCACCTTGCCGTTGGTGGTCAGGGGGATCCGGTCGAGCGCGGTCAGCGTCGTGGGCACCATGAACTCGGGCAGGGTCTCGCGCAGGGAGCGCCGCACGGCCGCCAGGTCACCCGGTCGGTCCTGCCACACCAGGTAGCCGGCCAGTTCGGCGTCCGTCCCGCCGCCGCGCACCGTCACCGCGGCCCTGGCGACGCCGGGCTGCGCGCACAGCGCGGCCTCGATCTCGCCCAGCTCGATGCGGTACCCGCGGATCTTCACCTGCTCGTCGGTGCGGCCGAGGAAGACCAGGCTGCCGTCCGGCAGGTACCGCGCCAGGTCGCCGGTCCGGTACAGCCGACCGCCGTCCGCGCCGAACGGGTCGGGCACGAAGCGCTCGGCGGTCAGCCCCGGCCGGTTGGCGTACCCGCGGGTGACGCCGACCCCGCCGATGTGGATCTCCCCCGGGACGCCGACGGGCACCGGGGCGCCGGCCGGGTCCAGCAGGTAGATCCGGAGGTTGCCGAGCGGCCGGCCGATCGGCACGGACCCGCCCGGCCGGGCCAGGTCCCGGTCGGCGTCCACCCGCCGGGTGACGCAGCCGACGGACGCCTCGGTGGGACCGTAGCCGTTCCACAGCGTGGAGACCCGGTCGAGGAGCCGCCGGGCCAGGGCGGGCTGGAGCGGTTCGCCCACGCAGATCGCCTGGAACCGGCCGCCCTGCCAGCCGCCGTCCAGCAGCAGGAGCCAGGTGGCCGGGGTGGCCATGAGCGTGGTCACGCCGAACTCGCGCATCATCTCCGTCAGGCGCGGGCCGTCGACCGCGACCTCCGACGGGGCGATCACCACGCTCGCGCCCCAGGCCAGCGGCATGAGCACCTGGGGGACGATGACGTCGAAGGAGATCGAGGCCACCGAGGCGACGACGTCGGACCCGTCGAGGTCCAGCTGGCGGCCGCGGACCACCAGGTAGTTGACCACGCCCTCGTGCGGGACCAGCACGGCCTTGGGGCGGCCGGTCGAACCGGAGGTGTAGATCGAGTACGCCAGGTCGGCGGGCGTCGCGAGCGGCGGCAGCCGGTCCTCGGGCAGGGCCGCGACGAGCGGGGCCTCGGCGTCGAGCCACACCGTCTCGGCGCCGTGCTCCGGCAGCCGGTCGGCCAGGGAGCGCCGGGTGAGCAGCAGCGGCACGTCGGCGTCGGCGAGCATGAACGACATGCGCTGGGCCGGGAGGTCCGGGTCCAGCGGCAGGTAGGCGGCGCCCGACTTGAGGACGGCCAGCAGGGCCACGACCAGCTCCGCCGAGCGCGGCAGGCAGACGCCGACCAGGCGTTCCGGCCGGGCTCCCCGGGCTCGCAGGTGTCGGGCCAACTGATTGGCCCGGCCGTCGAGTTCCCGGTAGGTCAGTCGCTCGCTTCCGCAGCGGACCGCCACCGCGTCGGGGGTCAGCCGGGCCCGCTCCTCCACCAGCTCGTGCACGCAGAGGTCGGCGGGGAAGGGTTCGTCGGTGGCGTTGGCGGCCACCAGCAGTGCTTCGCGCTCGGCCTCGGTGAGCAGGTCCAGGCGGGAGACGGGACGGTCGGGGTCGTCGGCCGCGGCGTCCAGCAGCCGGAGGTAGTGGCCGACCAGGCGCTCCACGCTCGCGCGGTCGAACAGGGCGGTGTCGAAGGCCACGGTGCCGGTCGTGCCTGCCGCACTGCTCCTGCCTGCCGTACCGTCCGGACCGCTCGGCCGGTCGGCGATCACCAGGCTGAGGTCGACCTTGGCCGTGCCGTTGTCGACCTCCAGCTGTTCGACCTCCGCCCCGGCCAGCCGGAGGGAGGCGGTCGGGTCGGACAGGCCGGCGACCATCACCTGGAACAGCGGGTTGCGGTCGAGGCCGCGGGCCGGCCGCAGCTCCTGCACCAGCCGCTCGAACGGCACGTCCTGGTGCGCGTAGGCGTCCAGGGCGGTCCGGCGGACCCGGTCGAGCAGCTCGGCGAAGCCCGGGTCGTCCGCGAGGTCGGTGCGCAGGACCACGGTGTTGATGAACGAGCCCACCAGCGGGTCGAGTTCCGGCCGGGTGCGGCCCGCGACCGGCGTGCCGACCGCCACGTCGGACTGCCCGCTGTAGCGGGCGAGCAGGGCCTGGAACCCCGCCAGCAGGGTCATGAACATCGTCGCGCCGTGCCGCCGGCCCAGCACCCGCAGCCGCTCGGCCAGTTCCTCGGGCACCGTGAAGGTGATCCGCTCGCCCCGGCCCGCGCGGACCGGTCCGCGCGGACGGTCGGTGGGCAGGTCCAGCGGCGACAGCCCGGACAACTGTGCGCTCCAGTAGTCCAGTTGGCTCTGCAGGCGGTCACCGGAGAGCCGGGCCCGCTGCCAGTGGGCGAAGTCCGCGTACTGGATCCGCAAGGGCGGCAACTCGTGCTCGCGGCCTTCCAGCCGGCTCCGGTACATCGCCGACAGGTCGTCCCACAGCAGCGGCATCGACCAGCCGTCGACCGCGATGTGGTGGACGACCACCACCAGGAGGTGCTCGTCCTCGTCGACCCGCAGCAGCGACGCGCGCAGCAGCGGGGCGGCGGCCAGGTCGAAGGGGCGCAGGATCTCGGAGTGGACGAGGTCGAGGGCGAGTTCCGTCCGGCGTTCCGCGGGCTCGGTCCGCAGGTCCGTGACGGGCAGGTCGACCGGCCGGGCCGGCTCCACCGAGGGGACGGGGCGGCCGTCCTCCTCGGGGAAGGCGGTGCGCAGGACTTCGTGGCGCCGCACCAGCTCGGTGAGGCCATGACCGAGGGCGGCCACGTCCAGCGGGCCGCGCAGCCGGAAGACCTCGTGGACGTTGTACAGCGCGGGGCCGTCGGACAGCCGCTCGATCAGCCACATGCGTTCCTGGGTGAACGACGGCACCCGCGCACCCTCCGGGCGGGGCGGGACCGCGGCCTCCGGCTCGCCCTCGGCGGCCCTGGTCCGGGCCGCGCGGACGCGTTGGTCGAGCAGGGCGCGTAGGCCGGCCCGCGTGGAAGCGGTCGGCTGGCCGGGCTTCTCGGGGCGACTGTGCTGTGCCTTCACGGGTGACGGGCCTTTCCGGCGGGGAGCGGTTCCGCCTCGGCTTCGCCGAGGTCCGCCAGCAGCGCCGCGTCGATGCCGTCGGCGAGTTCGGCGACGGTGGGGTGGTAGAAGAGCAGGACGACCGGCAGTTCGAGGTCGAGCGCCCGGCCGAGTCGGGACATGACCTTCGAGGCGAGCAGCGAGTGGCCGCCCAGCTCGAAGAAGTCGCTGTGCACGCCGTCCGGGGTGACTCCGAGCACCTCGGCCCAGGTCTCCAGCACGAGGAGTTCGGTCTCGGTCTCGGCGGCGCCGGCCTGGGAGGCATCGGGCCGCGGGGCCGCGGGGTGCACGGTGGGAGCAGAGGCGCCCACGCGGAGGCCGGGCGGGGTCTGCCAGGCCGAGATCGGCCGCTCGGGAGCGCCGACGAGGTGGTCGAGCAGCGCCGTGAAGCCCTCGGCGAGCCGCAGCACCGTGTCGCGCTCGAAGAGGTCGGCGGCGTAGCGGATGACGCCGGTGAGACGGTCGCCGAGGTCCGTCAGGGAGACCTCGATGTCGAACTTGGCGACTTCGTTCGGTATCTGATGGCTGCTCACCTCCAGTCCCGGAAGGCCGGACGGGAGCGCGGGCGGATCCTCCAGCTGGAACATGACGGTGACCAGCGGGTGCTGGCCGAGGTCGCGCTCGGGCCGCAGCTCCTGCACCAGCCGCTCGAACGGCACGTCCTGGTGGGCGTAGGCCTCCACCGCGCACCGCCGCACCCGGGCGAGCACGTCGGTGAATCCGGGGTCGCCGGACAGATCGGTGCGCAGGACGAGGGTGTTGACGAAGAAGCCGACCAGCGGCTCCACCTCGATCCGGGTCCGCCCGGAGATCGGCGTCCCCACCGTCACGTCGGCCTGTCCCGTGCAGCGCGCGAGCAGGACCTGGAAGGCGGCCAGCAGCGTCATGAACGGCGTCACCTCGTGGGTGCGCCCCAGTGCGCGGATCCGGTCGGCGAGGTCCGCCGGGATCTCGATCTCGACCTGGTCGCCCCGACCGGACCACGCCGCGGGGCGCTCCCGGTCCGTCGGGAGCACCGACGGGACCAGGTCGGCCAAGTGCTCTCGCCAGTAGTCGAGTTGGCCTTGCAGCGCGGTTCCGGCCAGGTGGGTCCGCTGCCAGTGCGCGAAGTCGGCGTACTGGACGGGCAGGTCCGGCAGGGCGATCGGCCGGCCGTCGACGGCGGCGCCGTACCCGGCGGAGAACTCCTGCCACAGCACCGGCAGCGACCAGCCGTCGCAGGCGATGTGATGAATCACCAGGACCAGCAGGTGGTCGTCGGGGGCGACGCGGATCAGTCGGGCCCGCAGCATCGGGGCGGCGCCGAGGTCGAAGGGGGCCGCCAGGTCGGCGGCCACCAGCTCCCGGGCCCGCTGCCAGGCCTGTTCCGCCGGGGTGTGCGCCAGGTCGGTGATCGTCGGCACGAAGGTCCCGACCGGCTCCGTGACGTGGCACGGGCCGTCCTCGGAGTCGACGATCCTGCCGCGCAACACCTCGTGGCGCCGCACGACGTCGGTCAGCGCCCGGACGAGCGCCTCCTGGTCCAGCCGGCCGCGCAGGCGGACCGCGGTCGGGACGTTGTGGTCCGACAGGCCCGGCCGCAGCCGGTCGAGGAACCACAGCCGTTGCTGGGCGAAGGACAACTGGGTCGGAGCGTGCGCGCTCCGATCGGAGCCAGGCATGACGGATCCACCTTTCACGGCGATCGGGAGCGCTAAAGCACCCCCGGAAATCCCCTCGCCGATTCGCTTCTTCGCGAACAGTACGGCGGATACTAGGCAGCTCCCGTCTCACTCCGCAAGACAGAGAAGGGGGTCGAAGGCATCAGGACAATCTTTACGCCAGACCCCGCTAATCCTTATGTAGATTGAACACGCTCGACGGCTAGCATCCGCGCGCCCGACCGCCACGCCATCCCTGACGTGCCGTCATGGTGGAGATCGAGCACACCACTTCCGTGGACGAGCGCCACGTGATAATTCTTCTTTCGCCGGGAAGGCGGCCGGACTGGCCCCTTTCATGTCGGCCCTTCATTGTTCCGAAAAAGATCGGTGAACCCGTTGCATGAACTCATCCGTTGTCCATAGAGCCCACCCCGTTGCATGAACTCGGAGAAGTCATGATGCAGCAGCCAAGCCTGGTGGGTTCATTCGTCTCGCACGCCACCGACCACCCCGGTGATCCGGCCCTGGTGTGGCACGGGGAGGAGACGACCTACCGCGAACTCCACCGGGCGGCGGAGCGGGAGCGCCTGCGGATCGCCCGGCTCGCCCCGGACGGCGACGAGCCGATCGGCATCCCGGCCGCCAAGTCGCCCTCGACGATCGCCCTGGTGCTCGCCTGCCTGCTGGAGGGGCGGCGCTTCCTGCTGCTGCCGGCGCCCGTACCGGAAGGAGGGACCGCCCACGCGCCGGCCGAACGGGCCGGCATCCGGCACGTCCTCTCGCCGGAGGACCCCGGTCCGGACGCCCGGGAGCGGCCGGCCGAACCGAAGCCGCCACGCGCCACGGAACCCGCCGACGTCTCCTTCATGTTCACCACCTCCGGTTCCACCGGGCAGCCGAAGATCGTGCCGCTGAGCACGGGCGCGGTGGACCGCTTCACCACCTGGGCCGGCGAGCGGTTCGGCATCCGTCGGGGAACGACGGTCCTCAACTACGCGCCGCTCACCTTCGACCTGTGCCTGCTGGACATCTGGGCCACGCTCAAGCACGGCGGCCGCGTCGTCCTGGTCGATCCGGCCCGGGCCACCCAGCCGGGCCACCTGCTGGACCTGCTCTCCCGCCACGAGGTCCAACTCGTGCAGGCGGTACCGATGTTCTACCAACTGCTGGTCGACGCGACCGCGCAGAGCGGCCGCCGGCTCGACACCGTCGAGCACGTCGTCTTCACCGGCGACAGCCTGCCCGCCCGCTGCCTGGCCGAACTTCCGCGCCTGTTCCCCGGCGCGCGGCTCCACAACGTCTACGGCTGCACCGAGACCAACGACAGCTTCCTGCACGAGGTCGACGGCACCGAGCCGCCGGACGGCCCGGTGCCGATCGGGCGCCCGCTGCCCGGGGTCCACGCGGTGATCGTCGGTGATGACGGCAGGATCGTGACCGGGCCGGGCACCGGCGAACTCCACGTCGCGACGCCCTTCCAGACCGACGGCTACCTGGACCGGGCCCAGGACGCCGGCAGGTTCGCGACCCACCACCACGACGGGGAGACCCGGCGCTACTTCCGCAGCGGCGACCTCGTCCGGCGCGACGAGGAGGGCCGCGTCACCCTGGAAGGCCGCAACGACCACCAGGTCAAGGTCCGCGGCACCCGGGTCAACACCCACGAGGTCGAACAGGTGCTGCTCGACCACCCCGAGGTCGTCGAGGCGGCCGTGGTGGCCGTACCCGACCCGGTGGCCGGCCGCCTGCTGCGCGCCGTGGTCCGCCGCGCCCCGGACAGCCGGCTGAACTCGCTGGCGCTGCGCCGGCACTGCGCCCAGTGCCTCCCGCTCACCGCCGTCCCCTCGACCCTGCGGATCGTGGACGACCCGCTGCCCAGGACGTCCACCGGAAAGATCGACCGCGCGCCCGTCGAGCGCGCCTGCTCCCCCTCCCAGCCCACCGAAGGAACGGCCACGTGAACCACGCCGCGGTAGTCACCCAGTTCATCATCGAGGAGTTCCTGCCCGACGTCGGCCCGAACGAGCTGGACGCCGACTACGACCTCGTGGACGGCGGGGTCATCGACAGCCTCGGCCTGCTCAAGACGATCGCCTGGCTGGAGGACCGCTTCGACGTGCGCGTCGAGGAGTTCGACCTCGACCCGGACAGCTTCCGCTCCGTCGGCTCGATCAGCAGGTTCATCGACCAGGCCCAGCCGCAGCGGACGGACGCCCTCTAGTCATGCACGAGGTGCTGCGAGCGCTGATCCGCCGGGACCGCGCCGTCGACCAGGAGCTGTGGGGGTCCTTCTGGGACCAGCTGCGGGACGGCGCCCTGCGGCCCGGCGAGACGGTGGCGCTGCTGTCCTCGCTGTCCACCCGGATGCCCGACCGGGACACGCTGGTCGCCATGCTCCGCTCGCTGGACGAGCGGCGGCCGGCCGTCACCGCGCGGCTGGACGGCACGGCCAACATCGTCGGCACCGGAGGCGGGCCGGCCACGTTCAACATCTCCACCGCCGCGGCCTTCCTCGCCTCGGCCCTGGGCGTCCGCGTCGTCAAGACGGGCTCCCGCGCCTACACGAGCGCCTGCGGCTCCCACGACCTGCTCGACCGCCTCGGTATCGCACGGACCACCTCGTACGAGCGGACCGAGGAGCGGCTGGAACGCTTCGGCATCGCCTTCCCGGGGAACTTCGTCTACCCGCGGGAGGTGGCGCTGCTGGCCCGGAGCATCGTGCCGATGGACCTGCGGATGATCGGCGGGTTCATCAACTCCGTCGGGCCCTTCCTGGCCGCGGTGCCGGTCTCCGCCCAGCTCGTCGGCGTCTCGGACCGTTCACTGCTGCCGGCGCTGGGCCAAGTCGCCGCCACCGTCACCGACCGGAGGATCTGGCTCTGCTCCAACGAGCTGGGCGTCGACGAGCTCGTCGGCTCCGTCGACAACCTCCTCCTCCCCAATGACGGCACCGACCCGATCCACCTGCCGGCCGAGGCTCCCGCGAGCGCGACCGACGCGATCGCCGAACTGCGGCCCGCCACAGGAGGCGAGGACGTGGTCGAGCACTTCCTCGGCGTGCTCTCCGGAGCGGGGACGGCGCTCGCCACCCGGACCGTCTGCCTGAACGCCGCCGCACTGGCCGTCGCGAGCGGGCTGATCGACGGGTGGCCGGAGGCGATCCGGGCGGCCGAGGACGCCCTGCGCGGCGGCGCCGCCCGCGACCTCGTCGACCGCCTCCGCACCCGACCGGCGCGTGCGCGGTGAGCGGGTTCTTCGCCCGCCGGCCACCGGACCGGCCCGGCCTGGCCGTGTTCCTCAACGCCGGGGACCCCCCGCTGCCCGTCCTGGCCGACGTGATGCGGATGCTCGACGACTGCCGGGTGGACTGCCTGGAGCTGGCGGTGCCCTTTCCGAACTCGGTCACCGACGGGCCCGTCATCCGCCGCTCGGCACAGCGGGCCCTGGCCGACGGCGTCGGACTCGACGAGGTGCTCGACTTCCTCGCCGGGGTCCTGCCCGGGCTGCGCCACCTGCGGGTGGCCCTGCTGGCCGACTGGAGCCACACGGTCAGGGCCCCGACCGTGCCCGGCTTCGTCCGGCGGGTCGCCGACGCGGGCGTCCACGGGCTGCTGGTCCACGGACTGCCGCCGCGGCTGCGGGCCGGGTGCCTCGACGCGGTGCGGGCGGCCGGGCTGCCCCTGGTCGCCACCTGCTACGCCGCGTCGGCGCCCGAGGTGCGGGCCGCGGCAGCCGACTGCGCCACCGCGTACCTGTACCTGGTGGCCCACTACGGCCGCAGCGGCGGCGGGCTCACCGCCGACCACCGGGAACTGGCCGCCGCGCTGGCCGCGCTGCGGACGAGGACCACCGCACCGATCGCCGTCGGGTTCGGCGTCCGCTCCCGGGCGGACATCGACCTGCTGCACGGCCTCGGCGCCGACGCCGCGGTCGTGGGCAGCGCCGGGGTCGCCCGGATCGAGCACGCCCTCGCCGAAGGGGCCGACGTGGTCGAGGAGTTCCACACCTTCATCCAGACCGTTTCGCCGTACTCACCAAGCCGCCAGGAGGCACACCGATGATCGTCCGACACCTTGCCGACGTGAAGACCGTGGACTGGGGCAACGGGCTCAGCCGCAGGTTCCTGCTCGAGTCCGACGGCCTGGGCTACACGATGACGGACACCACCGTCCGGGCCGGCACCAAGTCGCGGCTGGAGTACCGCCGCCACCTGGAGGCCTGCTACTGCATCGAGGGGAAGGGCGAGGTCGTGGACACCGACGGCACCTCCCACCCGCTGGAGCCGGGCACGCTGTACGCGCTCGACCGCAACGACGCCCACTTCCTGATCGCGAGCCCGGAGGAGGACCTCCGCCTGGTGTGCGTGTTCTCGCCCGCGCTGCGCGGCGACGAGCGCCACAACCTGGACTCGGCCGACTTCTCCGAGTACTGACAGGGACGGACAGATGATCAGGTGGAACGCCGACCAGCTCGCCCTGGGCGAGGGGATCGCCCAGTGGTGCGAGGAGCTCAGCTCCGGCCATCTCGAAGGGGACGCCGAAGGCGCCTTCCCGTGGGACAAGTGGAAGCTGATCCAGAGGTCCGGGATCCTCGGCCTGCCGTTCGACGAGCAGTGGGGCGGGCTGGGCCAGGACCTGCTCACCACCATGCACGTGCTCGAACGGCTCGGCACCGGGTGCCGTGACGGCGGACTGAACTTCTCGGTCGCCACCCACCTGGTCGGCGTCGGGGTCCCGCTGCAACGGTTCGGCTCGCCGGAGCTCAAGGCGCGCCACCTGCCGGGGATCTGCTCGGGAGAGACGATCGGCGCGCACGCGATCAGCGAGACCGAGAGCGGCTCCGACGCGCTGGCGATGAGGACCACGGCCACCCGCGAGGGCGACGACTTCGTCCTGCGGGGCGGCAAGTCCTTCATCACCAACGGCCCGGTGGCCGACGTGTTCGTGGTGTACGCGCGCACCCATCCGAGCAGCGGCCCGCTCAGCATCACCGCCTTCGTCGTGGAGCGGGACACCCCGGGCCTCGTCATCGGGCCGCCCGTCGCCACCATGGGGCTGCGGACCGCGCCGCTGAGCGAACTGCACTTCGACGACTGCCGGATCCCCGCGTCCGCCGTGATCGGCCGGGTCGGCTCCGGGTTCCTGGTCCTGGACCACGTGATGAAGTGGGAGATCCTCTGCTCCTTCGTCATCAGCACCGGGCAGATGCGCCACCGGCTCGACCGCTGCGTCGAATACGCCAAGGAACGCGTCCAGTTCGGCAGTCCGATCGGCTCGTACCAGTCGATCTCCCACAAGCTCGTGGAGATGAGCATCGGCCTGGACACCGCGCGGAAGTGGCTCTACGACACGGCCGTCCGGCTGACGCAGGGCGAGAACGTCACGAGGGACATCGCCGTCAGCAAGCTCCTCGCCAGCGAGAGCAACCTCTCCTCCGCCCTGGCCGCCGTGCAGATCTTCGGCGGCAGCGGCTACCTGGCCGAGTACGGGCTGGAGAAGGACCTGCGCGACGCCGTCGCCGGCCCGATCTACTCGGGCACGTCGGAGATCCAACGCAACCGCGTCGCCGCCATGTTGGGGCTGTGACGCCCGATGCTGCTCAAGATCTGCGGAGCCGCCTCGGCCGAGGACGTGGCCTCGCTCGACCGGGCCGGAGCCGACCTCGTCGGCCTGTGGCACGGCGTCCCGAGGGGTCACGCCGACCTGACGCTCCATCAACTCACTGTGGTGGCCGACGCTGTCCATCGAACCGCGCGACTGCGACCGGTCCTCGTGACCTTCCTCAACGACGCCGAGGCGCTGCGCGCGGCGACGGCCGCGGCCCGGGTGCCGTGGGTCCAACTGCACGGCTACCAGCCGCCGGGACTGGTCCGCACCCTGAAGGGCAGCACGGACCTCATCGTGGTCAAGGTGCTGCACCTCGGTGCGGACACCCGCGCGGAGCGGTCCCTGATCCCGGCGTACGAGCGGGCGGGAACGGACCTCTTCCTGCTGGACGCGGTGGCCGGGGACGGCCGGATCGGCAGCACCGGGCAACCGGCCGACTGCGCGGCTGTCCTCGGGATCGCGGACCGCCTCTCGCGTCCCTTCCTGCTGGCCGGCGGCCTCTCGGCCGACAACCGGGAGGCCTACCGGGCGGTGCTGGACCACCCCCTCTTCCTGGGCATCGACGTGGACACCGCGGCCAGGGACCCCGACGGACGGCTGAGCACCGAGCGGGTCACGGCCGTACGGCGCGGCTGGCGGGTGCCGGACGGCGCCGGGGCGGCCGGGAGGCCCGGATGACGGCCGCGTTCATCGAGGCGCTGCTGGACGCCCGCCGACCGGTGATCATGGAGCTCAAGCGCCAGGACGCCGCCGGGCAGGACCTGTTCGGCGACAGGTCGGCCGCCCGGCTGGTCGCCGACTACCAGGAGGTCGGCGCCCCCTGCCTGTCCGTGGTGACCGGGCGGTGGTTCGGCGGCACCCCGGAACTGCTGCGCGAGGTCGTGGCGGCGACGGACCTGCCCGTGCTGCAGAAGGACTTCATCACCCGCCGGAGCCAACTGCACCAGGCCCGCGAGAGCGGCGCGTCCGCGGTGCTGCTCACCGCCGCGCTGCTGCCGCGCGCCACCCTGGGCCACCTGGTCGAACTCGGCCTGAGCCTGGGCCTGACGCCGTTCGTCGAGGTCGTCACCGAGGAGGAGATCAACCGCGTGCCACGCGCCGAGGAGTGCGTGATCGCGGTGAACAACAAGGACATCGGCGACCGCGAACGCGGCGCCGGCGACCTCGGGCGGAGCTCGGCGCTCCTGCCCGCGGTGCTGGGCAGCGGCACCCGGTGCCCGGTGAGCGCCGGGGCCGTCCGCTCCCCCGAGGACGCGGCCCGCCTGCTCCAGGAGGGCTTCGCCGGTGTGCTCGTCGGGACGGGCCTCCTGCGCGCCCCCAGCCTGCCGGCCTGGCTGGACGGCCTCGACGCCCACCGTGGCACCCGCGTCGACCCTCGCCACGAACCGACTCCACCCCCAACCATCGACATCCGGAGGTAACGGCATGACCAGCGAAGCACCCGAGCAGTGGAAGGTCGTCGTCAACGACGAGGAGCAGTACTCGATCTGGTCCGCCGACCGCGAGACCCCGGCGGGCTGGCACGAGGACGGCGTACGGGGCGCGAAGGACGACTGCCTCGCGCACATCGAACGCGTCTGGACCGACATGCGCCCCCGCAGCCTGCGCCTGCGCTCCGTCCCGGAGGAGGGTGGTGCGCAGTGAGCCGGACGCTCGCGCCGCACGGTGCGCGCCCCGCGACCGGGCCCGTGCTCTCCACCACCCTGAACCTCCCGGAGTGCCGGGCCCGGGGCTGGGTCGTCGTCGACTCCATGGTCGACGGCCTGGCCATGGGCGGCACCAGGATGACCCCGACGGTGACCGAGCGGGAGCTGGCCGGGCTCGCCCGGGCGATGACCCACAAGCTGGCGCTGGTCGGCCTGCCCATCGGCGGCGCCAAGGCCGGCATCGCCCCCGATCCGGGCGCCGTCGTCGAACGGCGGGCGGTGATGCGGGAGTTCGGCCGCGCCGCGGCCCCGCTGCTGCACGGCGGGGTGTACCTGGGCTGCGACCAGGGCACCACCTACGCCGACCGGCGGCAGGCCTTCGAGGCCGCCGGGTACGACGTCACCCGCCGCCCCGGCACCACCCGCCTCACCGTCGGCTGGGCCGAACTGTGGGACCACATGGCCGACATCACCGGGTTCGGCGTGGCCGTCGCGGTGCTCGGCGCCCTGCGCGCCTCCGGTGCGCGGACCCCGCAGCGCGTCGCGATCCAGGGCTTCGGCACCGTCGGGCGCGCGGTGGCCGACCACCTGGCCGCCCACGGCCACCTGGTGGTGGCGGTGGCCGACGTCCTGGGCACCGTCGAGGACCAGCGCGGACTGCCCGTCGCCGAACTCACCGCGCTCACCAGCAGCGACGGCACGATCGACCGGAGCCGGCTGCCCGCCCGGGTCACCGTCCACGGGCCCGGGCAGGCGTGGCTGCACGTCGACGCCGACGTGCTGGTGCTGGCGGCCTCCCCCGCCGCGGTCGACGAGGACGCGGTGCCGGCGGTCCGGGCCCGCCTGGTGGTCGAGGGCGGAAACCTGAGCTGCACCGAACCGGCCCGCCGGCTGCTGCGCGAGGCCGGCCACACCGTCCTGCCGGACGTGGTGGTCAACGTCGGCGGGGCGGCGGCGACCGGGTGCGTGCTCACCGGGCTGGCCCCGTCCGACCTGCCGCTCCCCAAGCTGTCCGGGTGGCTGCGCGACTGGGTCGCCGGCCGGGTCGCCAGGAACTGCGAGCTGGTGCAGGAGCTGAGCGCCTCGGGCAGCGCCGACCCGGTCGCCCAGCTCCTCGGCTCGCGCGCGACCCCGCCCGGCGCCGCCGGATCGGAGGTCCCGGCCGACCGGTGACCGGGCCGGCGGACGCGCCCCCGCGCCGGGCGGCGTGTCCGCCGGCCCGGCGGCGGGGCGGCGCGGTGACCCGGCTACTTGACCGAGCCTGCGGTGAGCCCGGAGACGACGTGGCGCTCGATCACCGCGAACAGGACGACGACCGGCACGATGGCCACCAGCGAGGCGGCGAACACGTAGTTCCACTGCACGCTGTAGGCGCCGATCATGTTGTTGATGCCGACCGTGAGCGGCTGCCGGTCGGGCGAGTTGGTGAGGGTCAGGCCCATGATGAACTCGTTCCAGGCCGAGATGAACGTGAAGATCACGGCGGTGACCACGCCGGGCAGCGCCAGCGGCAGGGTGACGCGGAACAGCGCGCCCATGCGACCGTTGCCGTCGATCATCGCGGCCTCCTCCAACTCCCTGGGGATGGAGCCGATGTAGGCGCTCAGGATCCAGATCGCGAAGGCCAGGTTGAAGGCGGCGTTGGCGAGCACCAGGACGATCGGGGTGTCCAGCAGGTCCAGTGCGAAGAACTCCCGGTAGAGGCCGACCTGAAGGGCGGTGGGCTGGAACATCTGGGTGACCAGCACCAGCAGCAGGAAGGCCTTGCGGCCGCGGAAGCGCACCCGGGCGGTGTAGTACGCGGCGGGCAGGGCGACCAGCAGCACCAGCAGCGTCGAGCCTCCGGCCACCAGCAGGGTGGTCCGCAGGTTCTGGCCGAGCGTGGTGTCCGTCCAGACCCTGGTGAACGCGGAGAAGTCGAAGTGCGTCGGCAGGTAGGAGTTGTCCCGTAGCTGGCCGGCCGGGCGTCCGCCGGTGATCAGCATCTCGACGTACGGGAGCACGAAGAGCGCGGCGAGCGCCCAGGCCAGCGCGGTGAGCAGGACGGTCCGTGCGCGCGGGCGGTGCTTCGCCGGCGACTGCGGGGTGGTCATCGGCCCTCCTCCTCGTTCCAGCGGCTGACCTTGAGGAAGACAGCCACCATGAGGACCACGACGACGAAGTTGACCACGGACATCGCGGCGGACTCGGCGACGTCGTAGCCGCGCAACATGTACATGAACACGGTGGTGGTGGCGGTGTCGACGTTCGGGCCGCCCTGGGTCATGCCCCAGATGACCGGGAAGGAGTTGAAGACGTTGATCAGGTTGATCACCAGACCGACCAGGAAGGCCGGGCGCAGCAGCGGCAGGGTGACCTTGCGGTAGGTCTGCCAGGGCGTGGCGCCGTCGACCCTGGCGGCCTCGTGGACCTCCTCGGGGATGGTCTGCAGGCCGGCCAGCAGGGTGTAGGTGGTGAACGGCAGTGAGACGAAGACGGCGACGAGCACCAGCCAGGGCTTCGCGTGGGCGGCGTCGCCGAGCCAGGCCTGGGAGCGGTCGATCAGGCCGAGGTCGAGCAGCAGCCGGTTGAACACGCCGGCGACCTGGTCGAGCATCCAGCGGAAGCCGATCGCGGTCATCAGTACGGAGGCGGCCCAGGGCGCGACGAGCGCCCAGCGGGTGACGCGACGGCCGGGGAAGTTCCGGTTGAACAACTGCGCCAGCGCGAGCGAGATCAGCATGGTCAGGCCGACGACGACGACCGTCCAGACGACGGTCCAGGTCAGCACTCCGGCCAGGCGGGGGTCTCCGAAGAGCTTGCGGTACTTGACCAGGCCGGCCGGGCCGTGGTCGGTGCCGGTGGTGTCGATCTTCCGCAGTGAGGTGGCGACCATCTCGACGACCGGCCACACGACCACGCCGAGGATGAGCACGATGGCCGGGGCCAGCCACGGCAGTGGCCCGAGCCGTTCGAACAGGGCACGGCGCCCGGGTGCGGGGCCCGGGCCCGGGGCCGACGGACGCTTCGGCGGCGCGGCCGGCCGGGCGGGTTCGCCGGGCCGGGCGTCTGTGCTGCTGGGGGATGACACGGTGTCGGGATTCCTTGTTCGCTCGTCCGGGTCACTCACCGGCCTGCTGCGCGGCCTTCTGGAGCGCGTCGAGGGTCTTCTTCGGGTCGCTGACCGCGCTGCCGATCTGCGTCTTGATCTGCGCGGAGACCGCAGGCCAGGTCGGGTCGCTGAGGGG
This sequence comes from Kitasatospora sp. NPDC001119, assembly GCF_053598475.1. Lineage (NCBI taxonomy): Bacteria > Bacillati > Actinomycetota > Actinomycetes > Kitasatosporales > Streptomycetaceae > Kitasatospora > Kitasatospora sp. NPDC001119. The sequence continues at coordinate 5,576 of NZ_JBSFKI010000039.1, read as the reverse complement.
GTAGAACGTGGCGGTGGGCAGGATCTGCAGGAACGGTGCCAGGGCCTGCTCGTCCGGGTCGGCCTGGAGCGCGGTGAGCGCGGACCGGGTGACCGGCAGCAGGCTGTACTCCTTGTCGAACCTCACCGCGTTGTCCCGGCCGTAGGCGAAGTCGAGGAAGGCCTTGATCTGTTCCTTGTGGCCGCCCTTCCTGAAGGCCATCATCCAGTCGGCGACGCCGAGGGTGGCCTTTCCGGTGCCGTCCTTGCTGGGCATCGCGGTCCAGGTGACGTCCATGCCCTTGAGGTCGTTCAGCTGGGTGGGGATGCCGTTGAGCATGCCGACCTTGCCGGAGGCGAAGTCCTTGGCCAGGTCGGTGCGGTTGACGGAGGCCGGGCTCTGCTCGGTCAGGCCGGCGTCCACCCAGCTCTTGAGCTGCCCGAAGGTGTCGACGTTGGCCTGCGAGTTGATGCTGTACCGGCCCTTGGCGTCCTGGTAGCCGCCGTGGTTCTCCAGCATCCAGATGAACGACTCGCCCTGCGCCTCCTCCTTGCCCAGCGGCACGCCGAGCGGGATCTCCACGCCGGCGTTCTTCAGCGCGGTGGCGGCGGTGGTGAGGTCGGCCCAGGTCCTGGGCGGGGCGGCCGGATCGAGGCCGGCCTTCCTGAAGAGCTCGTTGTTGAACAGGAACATCCGGGCGCTGGAGATGAACGGGATGCCGTACCGGGTGCCGTCCTGCTCGCCGGCCTGCGCCATCGCGGGGAGTAGGTCCGCCGCGGTGCTGCCGGAGAGGACCTCCTGGGCCGGGTAGAGCTGGCCGTTCTTGGCGAAGTCCGCGTAGCCGCCGGTCTGCAGGACGTCCGGCTGGTTGCCGTTCTGCACCATCGTCTTGACCTGGGTGTCGATGTCGTTCCAGTTGATGACCTGGAGGTCGACCTTGATCTCGGGGTTCTGCTGCTCGAAGGCCGAGATCACGCCCTGCCAGTACGCCTGACTCGGGTTCTGGCCGTTGGAACCGTAGTCGGCGGCGACGAACCTGATCGTCGTCACCCCGTCGGCGGAGGTCGAACCGGAGGCCGAGCCCTTGCCGCATCCGGACAGTGCGAGCGTTCCGGCCAGGGTGGCCGCGGACAGGGCGAAAAGGCGCCGCTTCATCTCTGGTACCGCCTTTGCGAGTGGGGGCCGACCCCGCGGTGGCCCGGGTGGGGGATGGTGCGACCTGCACGAAGCTGCGCTGCATAACCACTGTTTGCTCAACATCGAGCAGATACGCCGAACTGAGTTTGCCTCGCCGGCCGGGTGCCGCAAGGCACTCGGTGGATCAGTATTGCTCACAGATGACGCGTTGGGCTATGAATAGAGCAGTTTCAAGCAGATGCTTGCAGCAGAAAGCGGTGCTCGGTGCGGACCTGTCCCCGAGCGCGCCGCCCGTGCCCCCACCGAGGAGAGCCAGATGAGTCACGTCGAACGGGAGATCGCCAGCCAGCCGGAGTGCTGGCGCAGGGCACTGGAACTGGAGCCCGCAGGACTGCCCGAGCACGGCGAACGGGTGGCCGTGATCGGCTGCGGCACCTCGCTCTACATCGCGCAGGCGTACGCGGGCCTCCGCGAGGGTGCCGGCCTCGGTGAGACCGACGCCTTCGCGGCCTCCGAGTTCCCGGCGGCCCGGGCCTACGACCGTGTCGTCGCCATCACCCGCTCGGGAACCACGACCGAGGTGCTCGCCGCGCTGCAACGCTGCGGCGGGACGCCGACCGTCGCGCTCACCGGCGACCTCGCCACCCCGATCGGCACGGCCGCCGGCACCGTGGTCGACCTGGAGTTCGCCGACGAGAAGTCGGTGGTGCAGACCCGCTTCGCCACCACCGCGCTGGCGCTGCTGCGCGGCCGCCTCGGGCTCGCCCCCGCCGACCTGGCCGCCCACGCCGAGCGGGCGCTGACCGCCCCGTTGCCCGAACGGTCCACCGGGGCCGGCCAGTTCACCTTCCTCGGGACCGGCTGGACGGTCGGCCTGGCCCACGAGGCGGCCCTCAAGCTGCGCGAGGCCTCCGGGTCGTGGACCGAGTCCTACCCGGCCATGGAGTACCGGCACGGCCCGATCAGCGTCACCGGCCGCGGCAGCGTGGTGTGGTTCTTCGGCGAGCCGCCGACCGGGCTGGTCGACCAGGTCGAGCCGACCGGCGCCGTGCTGTCGGTGAGCGCGCTGGACCCGATGGCCGACCTGATCCGCGCCCAGCGGCTCGCGGTCGAACTGGCCAAGGGCCGCGGCCTGGACCCCGACCAGCCGCGCAACCTCACCCGCTCCATCGTGCTCACCCGGCCGTGACCGCGACGGCGATCGCCCTCGACGTCGGCGGAACCCACATCAAGGGCGCGGCGGTGGCCGCGGACGGCCGCCTCCGCCACACCGAGCGCTGGTTCACCCGCGCCGAACGCGGGCCGGAGGCCGTCCTCCAGACCGTCCTCGACCGCGCCGCCGAACTCGCCGGGCGCTTCCGCCCGGCCGCCGCGGGGATCGCCGTGCCCGGCATCGTCGACGAGGCGGCCGGCACCGCGGTGCTGGCCGCCAACCTCGGCTGGCGGGACCTGCCCGTCCGGCAGCTGCTGTCCGAACACCTGGGCATCCCGGTCGCGTTCGGGCACGACGTGCGGGCCGGGGGCATCGCCGAGGCCAGGGCCGGCGCCGGCCGCGGCAGCCGCGACTTCCTCTTCGTACCCGTCGGCACCGGGATCGCCGCCGCGCTGATGGTCGACGGGCGGCCGCTCACCGGCAGCCACACCCGGGCCGGCGAGCTGGGCCACCTGGTGGTGCGTCCCGGCGGCGAGCCGTGCGCCTGCGGCCGTCGCGGTTGCGTGGAGACCCTCGCCTCGGCGGCCGCCGTCGCCCGCCGCTACACCGCCGCCACCGGGGAGGCGGGCCTCACCGCCGAGCAGGTCGGCAGACGCGCCGCGACCGGGGACCGCACGGCCGCCACCGTCTGGCGGGAGGCCGTCGACGCGCTCGCCGACGGCCTGGCGAGCGCGATCACGCTGCTCGACCCCGAGCGGATCGTGATCGGCGGCGGCCTCGCCCGGGCGGGCGAGCCGTACTTCGCGCCACTGCGGGCGGCTCTGAAGGCGCGGCTCTCCTTCCAGACGATGCCGGAGCTCCTGCCCGCCGAACTCGGCCACGAGGCGGGCTGTTTCGGTGCCGGACTGCTCGCGCGGGACCTTCTGGGCGAGGGAGCGGCGGCGTGATCCTCACCGTCACCCTGAACGCCGCCCTGGACATCACCCACCACCTGGACCGGATGCGCCCGCACGGCAGCAACCGGGTCCGGGCGGTGGCCCAGCGCGCGGGCGGCAAGGGCGTCAACGTCGCCAGGATCCTGCACACCCTCGGCCACCCGACCGTGGTCACCGGCCTGACCGGCGGCCTCACCGGCCGGGCGATCCGCGCCGAACTGGCGTCCGCCGGCCTGGCCGACCGCATGCTGGCGATCGCGGGCGAGTCACGGCGGACGGTGGCCGTGGTCGAGGAGGGCGCCGGGGACACCACGATCCTGCTCGAACCCGGCCCGGTGGTGGGCGTCGGGGAATGGGCGCGGTTCCTCGACCACCTCGACACCCTGCTGCCGCACGCCGCGGCGGCGGTCCTCTCCGGCAGCCTGCCGCGCGGCGTGCCCGAGGACGCCTACGCCCACCTGCTCCGGCTCGCGCACGCGCACGGCGTCCCGGCGGTGCTCGACGCCGACGGGACGGCGCTGAGCACCGCGTTGGCGGCCGGACCGACCCTGGTCAAGCCGAACGCGGAGGAACTCGCCGCCGCCACCGGCCTGGCCGATCCGGTGGCCGCCGCCCGCAGGCTGCGGGCCGCGGGCGCCGGTGCGGTGGTCGCCTCGCTCGGCGCCGACGGCCTCGTCGCCGTCACCCCGCACGGCGGTTGGCGGGCCCGCTCGCCCGAGCGGCTGGCCGGCAACCCCACCGGCGCGGGCGACGCCGCGGTCGCCGCGCTCACCCTCGGCCTGGTCGGCGGTGAGCCCTGGCCCGACCGGCTGGCCGAGGCCGTGGCACTGTCCGCGGCCGCCGTCGCCGCACCGCTGGCCGGCGACTTCGACCCCACCCTCCACCACGCCCTGCGGTCCCGCGTGGACGTCCACCCCTTCGCCACCGAGGAGTCCGACCCATGCCCCTGAGCGGAACCGGCCCGATCGCCGCCGCCGCGACCGAAGCCGCGTGCGGTGTCGGCGCCTTCAACGTCATCCAGCTGGAGCACGCCCAGGCGATCGTCGCCGGGGCCGAGGCCGCCGGTGCGCCGGTGATCCTGCAGATCAGCGAGAACGCCGTGCGCTACCACGGCGCCCTCGGGCCGATCGGCGCCGCCACGCTGGCCGTCGCCCGGGCCGCGCGGGTGCCGGTCGCGGTCCACCTGGACCACGCCACCTCCGTGGAACTCGTCGACCGGGCCGTGGAGTTGGGCTTCACCTCGGTGATGTTCGACGCTTCGGCGCTGTCGTACGCGGAGAACGTGCGGGCCACCGCCGAGGTGGTGCGCCGGTGCCACGCCGCGGGCGTCTGGGTGGAGGCCGAACTGGGCGAGGTCGGCGGCAAGGACGGCGTCCACGCCCCGGGCGTGCGCACCGATCCGGCCGAGGCCGCGGCGTTCGTCGCCGCCGCCGGCGTGGACGCGCTCGCGGTGGCCGTCGGCACCTCGCACGCGATGCCCACCCGCGACGCGGCGCTCGACTTCGAGCTCATCGGACGGTTGCGCCGGGCGGTGCCGGTCCCGCTCGTCCTGCACGGCTCCTCGGGTGTGGCGGACGGGGACCTCACCGCGGCCGTGGAAGCCGGCATGACGAAGGTCAACATCGCCACCCACCTCAACCGGGTGTTCAGCACCGCCGTCCGCCGGGCCCTGGCCGACGACGCGCGGCTGGTCGACACCCGCCGCTACCTCGGGCCGGCCCGCGCGGCCGTCGCCGCCGAGGTCACCCGGCTGCTCGGCGTCCTCAAGGCGACGGCACCGGCGGCCTGAGCCACCACCACCGCCCGCGGCCCGACCGGGACCACCACGACACACCACGGCCGCCCGTCCCCGCGTGGGGGAGGGCGGCCGTCGGCGTCGCTCAGGCGGGCTCGACGGTGGAGAACCTCTCGCCGCCGACGATCCACCGGCCGCGGCGCATCACCGCGACCAGGTCGTAGCCCTCCGAGTCGACCACGACCAGGTCGGCGAGCTTGCCGGTCTCCAGCGAGCCGATCGAGTCGCCCAGGCCGAGCAGCCGGGCCGGGGTGGCGGACAGCGACTCGACGGCCTGGCCGAGCGTCAGCCTCCCGACGGTGAGGGCTCTTCGGAACACCCGGTCGAGGGTCGCCGTGGACCCGGCGATGGAGCTGCCGTCCGGGAGCATGGCCACGCCGTCCTTGACCTGGACCTGGAGCGGGCCGAGCGGGTAGAGGCCGTCGCCCATGCCGGCCGCGCCCATCGCGTCGGTGATCAGGGCGACCCGGTTCGCGCCGGCGGTGCCGTAGGCGAGGTCCAGGACGGAGGGGTGCAGGTGCACGCCGTCGTTGATCAGCTCGACGGTGACCCGCTCGTCCTCCAGCAGCGCCACGAT